>NZ_JBHWCL010000045.1:7679-59093 GCF_042735125.1 Kitasatospora sp. NPDC059599
CCCCATACCCCCGTAACAGCCCGGCGCGGCGGTGCCCTCAGGGCCCTCCCGCCCCCGCCCCGCCCCCCCCGCCCCGCACACCCCGCCGGGGGCCCCGCCGGTCGCCCCCCGGGCCGCGCCCCCACCACTCCTGCGACACCGCCGCCGTACGGGATCGTTTCCCGTACGGCGGCGTCCCCGCTACTGTCGAAACCGTGTAAGGAGCCACCGCCATGCAGGACATCGCCGAGCAGCTGCAGGCCTGGCACGCGGCCGGGCGTGCCTTCGCCGTGGCCACCGTCGTCGGGGTCTCCGGCAGCGCGCCGCGCGACCCGGGCGCGGCCCTGGCCGTCGACGCGGACGGGGAGGCGGTCGGCAGCGTCTCCGGCGGCTGCGTCGAGGGCGCGGTGTACGAGCTGTGCCAGGCCGCGATCGCGAGCGGCGAACCGGTGCTGGAACGCTTCGGGTACAGCGACGAGGACGCCTTCGCGGTCGGGCTGACCTGCGGCGGGGTCCTCGACGTGTTCGTCCAGCCGGTCGTGCCCGGGGCCGACACCGGCCTGGACACCGGGATCGCGCACATCGCCGCCGGCACACCGGTGGCACTGGTGCGGGTGATCGCCGGGCCCGGCGGACTGGTCGGCGCCACCCTCGCGGTCACCGCCGACGGCGTCACCGGAGCACTGTCCGTCGGGCCGTCCACCGTCGGCGCCCTGGAACGGGCGATCGTCGCGGAGGCCCGGGCCATGCTGGACGCCGGACGCACCGGCCGGATCGTCCTCGGCCTCGACGGGCGCCCCTGCGACGAACACGAGCAGGGCACCGTCACCTGCTTCGTCGAGTCCTACGTGCCCGCGCCGCGGATGCTGGTGTTCGGCGCGATCGACTTCGCCGCCGCGGTGGTGCGGATCGGCAGGTTCCTCGGCTACCACGTCACCGTCTGCGACGCCCGGCCCGTCTTCGCCACCGCCCGCCGCTTCCCGGAGGCCGACGAGGTCGTGGTCGACTGGCCGCACCGCTACCTGGACTCCCAGCTCGGCCGGATCGACGGGCGCACCGTGCTCTGCGTGCTCACCCACGACGCCAAGTTCGACATCCCGCTGCTGGAACGTGCCCTGCGGCTGCCGGTCGGCTACGTCGGCGCGATGGGCTCGCGCCGCACCCACCGGGACCGTCTGGCGAAGCTGCGCGAGGCCGGCCTCACCGGCGCCGAACTCGCCCGGCTGCGCTCCCCCATCGGCCTCGACCTGGGCGCGCGCACCCCGGAGGAGACGGCCGTCTCGGTCGCGGCCGAGATCATCGCCCACCGGCGCGGCGGCAGCTGCCTGCCGCTGAGCGCCGGCGACGGGCCGATCCACCACGACGTGTCACCGGCGGCGGAGGGCGACCGGGAGACCGCCGCGGCGCAGTCGAGGCCGTCGCGGACCCACGCCGCCTGAGCGTGCCGTTGCACGGCCACCGGGGCAGCGGGACGCTGGACGTGCGGACTCGTCCCGAGCCCGGGAAAGGAGCGGGCACCATGCGCGCCCTGCTGGAAGTCACCCTCGACACCGAAGCCTCCAACAAGCTCATCGCGGACGGCACGGTCGGTCCGACCCTGGAAGGGGTCATGAGCCAACTCAAGCCGGAGGCGGCCTACTTCTTCGCCCGCAACGGCCGTCGGACCATGCTCTTCGCCCTGGACGTCCCGGACGAGGCCTCCGTCGTCACCGCCTGCGAGCCGTTCTGGCTCCGGTTCAACGCCGACGTCCAGCTACACGTCTGCATGAACGCCGAGGAACTGCAGGAGGGGCTGTCCCGGCTCGCCCGCCAGTCCGCCTGACCGGCCACCCGCTCAGGCCCACGCTCAGCGGGGCGGTCAGCGGCCCGCTCAGTCGCCCACCGCCAGCTTCACGCCGAAGCCCACCACGACCGCGCCGGTCACCCGGTCCATCAGCCTGCGCGCGGCCGGCCGGCGCAGCCAGCCGCGCAGCACCCGGGCGAAGCCCACCAGGACCGTCGACCAGAGCAGGCCCTCGACGACGTGGACGCAGGTCAGTGCCACGCCGGCGGCGAAGTGCGGGACGCCCGCCGGGATGAACTGCGGCAGCACCGCCACGTAGAAGACCCCGACCTTGGGGTTCAGCAGGTTGGTCAGCGTGCCCCGCCGCCAGCCGTACCGGAACCCGCCGACCTGCGGCTCCTCCTCGGCCGCCGCCGGGGCGCCCCGGTCGCGCAGCATCCCGATGCCCATCCACACCAGGTAGGCGGCGCCCGCCCAGCGCAGGACCTCGTAGGCCACCTGTGAGGCGGTCAGCAGCGCCGTCACCCCCGCGGAGGTGAGCGTCCCCCAGATCAGCGTGCCGGTCTGGATCCCGAGCACGACCCCCCAGGCCTGGCGCCTCCCGGCCAGCGCGGACGTCCGCAGGACCAGGGCGGTGTCCAGACCGGGCGTCAGGGTGAGCAGCCCCACGACGAGGGCGAAGGACCACAGAGCAGTTGTCATCTCCATGGACCTCGATGCTCTCACAGGCCCCGGACGGGGCCGCGGGCGGTGTTCAGTCCGCGGTGCCGGGCGGAACGACCCACTCCGTCGGCTGACCGGTGACGGCGGCGATCATGTCGTAGTCGCCGTCGTAGTGGAGCACGGTGACACCGTGCCGCTCGGCGGTCGCCGCGATGACGAGGTCCGGCACGGAGAGCGCCCGCCAGTTGCCCTCGGCCGTGAGGAGCGCCTGCACCTCGATGGCCCGGTCCCACACCTCGTCGGGCGTGGGCAGCCGGTCGAAGCCGCTCAAGCCCTCTCGAATCTGAAGAGCGTCGCCCTTGGACCGGGCGCTGTGCATGATCTCAAGCTCGACAGCACCGCAGATCGCGAGCCGCCCCTCACGGAACAACCGGTCGACCAGGGCTCGAACCGGCGGCTTGGAATGGCGGGCGAAGGCCGACTTGTCGATGAGGAAACGCTCACTCACCCTTGTCCACCGGCCCGGTCAGATCCGGCAGCCCACCCTCGGCGAGCCAGTCGAGGAACTCCTGGCCTTTGCGGCGCTTCACCGCGTCCTCAAGGGCGGCGTTGACAGTGGCGACCTTGGTCGTCGTACCGAAGATCCCGGCAGCCTCGGCGAGCAGTTCGTCGTTGACGTCTATCACGGTACGGGTCATGGTCGACCTCCCGGAACGAAGCGGGGACTGCTTATATCAAAATCAAGCGTAGCTGATATCACAGGCCCCGCTGGTCCGTTTCGGCGATGTTCACCCGGTCAGGTGACGTTGAGGCGGGCGGCGAGGCGGAGCAGGCCCGGGCTGAGGCGGGAGAGGAAGCGGGCGACCTTGGCCTCGGGGGTGACCGGGACGACGGGCCTGCCGGTGCGGACGGCACCGAGGATCGCGGCGGCGACCTTCTCCGGGGGGAAGCCGCGGCGGGCGTAGAGCTTGGCGGCGCGGGCCTGCTTGGCGGCCTGCTCGTCGGCGGTGGTGGCGGAGAAGGTGGAGGTGCGGGTGATGTTGGTGTTGACGATCCCCGGGCAGATGGTGGAGACGCCGATGCCGTGGCCGACGAACTCGGCGCGCAGGCAGTCGGAGAGCATGAACACCGCGGCCTTGCTGGTGGCGTAGGCGGTGAGCGCCTTGGAGGGCAGGTAGGCGGCGGCCGAGGAGACGTTGACGATGTGGCCGCCCTGGCCGCGGTCGGCCATCAGCGTGCCGAAGGCGCGGCAGCCGTGGATCACGCCCCAGAGGTTGACGTCCAGGACCCGCTGCCACTCCTTCTCGGTGGTCTGCAGGAAGGTTCCGGAGTGGCCGATGCCCGCGTTGTTGACCACCACGTCGGGCACCCCGTGCTCGGCGGCAACGGTCTGCGCGAAGGCCTCCACCGCCGCGCCGTCGGAGACGTCCACCCGGTAGGCGTGCGCCGACGGGCCGATCAGCGAGGCGAGTTCGGCGGTCCGCTCGGCGGCCGCGAGGTCGAGGTCGCAGACGACGACCCGGGCCCCCTCCTCAGCGAAGGCGAGCGCGGTGGCCCGTCCGATGCCGCTGCCGCCGCCGGTGACGACCACCAGCCGGCCGTCGTCCAGCGCGGGCCGGTCCTGCGCGGAACCGCCCTCGGCCCCGGGCTCGTTGCGGGCGGTGAACTCGCGGACCATGCCGGCCACGATGGCTCCCTTCTCCAGCAGCGCCGACCAGTGGCCGGCGTGCAGCGTCCTGCGGGTCAGGTCGGGCACCCAGCGCTCCAGGCCGTCGGAGAGGTAGGTGCCGACGTAGCGGTCCCGGGTGAGGGTGATCAGCTGGACCGGCACCTCGGTCGGCCGCTCACGCGGACTGCCCATGGTGGGACGGAAGTTGGCCCGGTACAGCTCGATGCCGCGGACCGCGTCGCGGCGCAGGCTGGGCTGCGGGTGGTCGGCCCGCGGGGCGACGTGCTCCAGGTCGCGCAGCACCCGCGGCCAGGCCCGGGCGAGGCCGAGGCGCCAGACGCCGGGAGCGAGGTAAGGCAGGTGGAAGGCGGTGATGTACCAGGAGTGCAGGCCCTGGTGCAGCAGCTGCTTCAGGTGGCGGGGAGTGGGGCGGCGCAGCCGGTGGCGCAGCCAGAACCCCAGGTGGTCGAGGCTGGGGCCGGACATCGTGGTGTACGAGGCGATCCGGCGCCCGGCTCCGGGGGCGGTGACGGCCTCCCAGGACTGGACCGAGCCCCAGTCGTGGGCGACCAGGTGGACCGGGCGGTCCGGGCTGACCGCGTCGGCGACCGCGAACAGGTCCTCGGCCAGCCGCTCCAGCCGGTAGCCGGCGCGGTCCGCGGGGACGCCGGACTCGCCGGCGCCGCGCACGTCGTAGCGGACCACGTGGTGGTCGCGGGCCAGGTCGGCGGCGACGTCGTCCCAGACGGTGTGGGTGTCGGGGTAGCCGTGGACGAGGAGGACGGTGGGGGCGTCCGGGTCGCCCTGTTCGAAGACGGCGAGCGGCAGACCGCCGGAGTGGACGGTCCGGCGGCGGGTCGGGGTCGTCATCGGGTGGCCTCCAGGGCGGTCGGCTCGGCAGTCGGCTCGGTGGCGGTGCGCTGGTCGGCGGTGCAGTGGTCGGCGGTGCAGTGGTCGGCGGTGCGCTGGTCGGCGGCCGCGGGCTGCTCGGCGGTCCCGGTCCAGCGGCGGACGTGGGGCAGGTCGTCGTCGAGCCAGTAGGCGTCGTCCTCGGTGACCACCAGCAGTTCCTCGAACTTGATACCCACGCCGCGGAATCCGATGTGCGGCTCGACCGCCCACAGCCCCGGGGTGGGCGCGTGCCGGGACGACCGGCCGTCCGCCCAGAGCGGTGAACGGCCGTGCAGGCGCTCGGAGACGAGCTCACGGCCGAGGGTCTGCAGGGTGCGCACACCGAAGCCGAAGACGTTCACCCCGGCCGGACCGCGGGTCACCGTGCGGGTGACCTGGTGGCCGATCACCCGGCCCGGGTAGACCTGGTGGCGGTTGTCGTAGCCGTGCGCGGCGAGCTGCGCGTCCACGGCCGCGTACACCTGGTCGAGCGGCTTGCGGGCCCGGACCTCGGCGAGGATCAGCTCGCGGTAGACCTTCAGGTCGGCGGCGAGCCGGTCCCAGATCCGGTTCTCGCCCACCTTGCCGCCGTAACCGATGTCGGCGGTGTAGCCGTCCACGACGGGCGCGCAGTCCAGGACGTACGGCATGCCCTCCTCCAGGCGGCGGTTGCCGGCGAAGAACTGCAGCGGGGTGTGGAAGTGCCGGAACGCCGTGCGGTCGCCGAACCAGGCGAAGGGGACGTGGAAGAAGTCCTGCACCCCGGCGGCGACCAGGCGGCGGCGCAGCTCGGCGGTGGCCTGCCGTTCGGTGACGCCGGGTTCGATCCAGGCGGCGACCTGCTCGGCGCAGTCGTAGGCGAGTTGCTGGGTCTCGCGGAAACGGTCGAGGTCGCGCTCGGTGTAGCGGAAGGCGGGGGTCGCTTTCGCCATGGCGGGGACTCCTTCTAGAGGTCGAGCACGAGGGTCTCACCCTCGGCGGCCCGGGAGACGCAGGGCAGCAGGGCACCGGTGGCACGCTGCTCGGGCGTGAGGCGGCGGTCGCGGTGATCGGGCGAGCCGGCCAGCAGACGGACCTCGCAGGTGCCGCAGAAGCCCTGGTGACAGGAGTACGGGAGGTCCGGGCGGGCCTCGCGCAGCACGTCCAGGGCGGACCGGTCGGCGGGGACGTCGAGGGTCGGTCCGTCGCCGCCGAGGCGGACGGCGAAGGACGCGCCGCCGGTGATCGGGGCGGCGCCGAAGCGCTCGAAGTGCAGGGCGGCGGCCGGCCCGCCGGACCCGGCCGGACCGCCGTCCAGCGCCCGCTGCACGGCGGTCAGCATCGGGGCCGGCCCGCAGCAGTAGACGGCGGCGTCGCGCGGGGCGTGGGCGAGCAGCTCGGCGCCGGTGGGGACGCCGCCGTGCTCGTCGTCGGTGCGCAGCACCACCCGGTGCGGGTCGAGGGCGCGCAGCTCCTCGGTGTACGGGAGGGTGTCGGCACTGCGGCCGACGTGCACCAGGCGCCAGTCCAGTCCGTGCCGCTGCGCCTCGCGGGCCATCGGGAGCAGCGGGGTGATGCCGATGCCGCCGGCCAGCAGGAGGACGGCGGGCTCGGCGCAGAAGGCGAAGCCGTTGCGCGGGCGGCGGGCGGTGAGGCGGGCGCCGGGGTGCAGGGTGTCGTGGACCTCGACGGACCCGCCGCCGCCCCCGGGCAGCCGCCGGACGGCGATGCGGTAGGCGGCGCGGTCGGCCGGGTCGCCGCTGAGGGAGTAGTGGCGCTCGCGGCCGGAGGGCAGGTGGAGGCGCAGGTGGGCGCCGGGCTGCCAGGGCGGGAGCAGGCCGCCCGAGGGGTCGGTGAGCTTCAACTCGACGACGTCGGGGGTGAGTCGGCGGCGGGCGGTGACGACCAGCTGCAGCCGCGGGGTGGGCCGGCTGAGCGGGCGGCGGGGGTTTCGGCGCAGCAACGGGCCGCCGAGGGCCTGCACGTAGCGGTCCTGGAAGGCGGTGAGGCGGCGCAGGAAGCGGTCCGCGCGGGGGCGTCCGTAGAGGTCGGGGGGCGGGGTGAGCAGGTCCATCCGCGCTCCTTGGCGTCGGGGGAGGGTGGCGGGCGACGGGTGGCGGGTCCGGCTGCAGGTGACCGGGGTTCGGGTGTCCGCTGCCGCCCGTCAGCCGGTCCCGGCGGCGGCGCGGGCGGCCGGGGAGGTGGCGAGGTAGCCGAGGGCCTGGCTGGAGGAGCCTTCCAGGGTCGGGTGGTAGCCGGGCTTGAGGTACCGCAGGCCGGAGCGGATCGACTTGACCGGGTCGGGCAGCAGGCCGCGCCTGGTGATCCGGTAGGCCTCGCGCCAGCTCGGGCGCAGCCGCCCGTCCAGCGTCGGGTCCGCGGCCAGCAGGAACCGCACCCCGCGCACCCAGAGGCGGACCAGGAGCGGGCCGGCGACCGCCATGGTGCGGACCCGGCGCACGTACCCCGGGTCCAGGTGGACCAGCAGGTCGAAGGCCACGCTGCGGTGCTCGACCTCCTCGGCGCCGTGCCAGCGCAGCAGGTCGAGCATCGTCGGGTCGGCCTGGGCGCGGTCCAGCCCCGGGGAGTTGAGGATCCAGTTGCCGAGGAAGGCGGTGTAGTGCTCGATCGCCGCGATGGCGGCGACCCGCTCGATGAGCGCTTCGCGCTGCCGGGCGGGGGACAGTCCGGGCCGCTCGCCGAGCACGCGCTGGAAGACCCAGGCGACCTGCCGGACGTAGGGCCGGGGGTCGAGCCCCTGGCCGAGGAGGTGGTCGAGGACCTCCTGGTGGGCCTCGGCGTGGATGGCCTCCTGCCCGATGAAGCCGAGCACCTCCTCGCGCAGTTGCTCGTCCCGCACGAGCGGCAGCGCTTCCTTGAACACCTTGACGAACCAGCGTTCGCCCTCGGGGAGCAGCAGGTGCAGCACGTTGAGGATGTGGGTGGCCATCGGCTCGTCCGGGACCCAGTGCAGCGGCAGCCCGGCCCAGTCGAAGCGGACGTCCCGGGGCTCCAGGACGAGGCTGTCGTGGACGCGCGCGGCGGGGGCGACGAGGGCGGGGACGGGGGTGGGACGGGGCATGGCAGGCGCTCCTGACCTGGGGGCGGCGGCTCGGCTCAGGGAAACGTACTCGCGGGTAGCTGTGCGGACAAGGGTTTCGGCGACCCTTATCGACATCGAGTCTAATAAGTGATGTGCGCCGCGGAACACCCCGGGAAACGCGCGAGCCCCGCCGGATCCCGACGGGGCTCTGCACGGGGCGGACTGCCGTGCGGTCAGACCGCCATCGCCAGCATCAGCGGCGCCGCCCGCGCCGCCAGCAGCTCGGCGGCGGCCTTCAGCTTGTGGATGTTGTCCACCGGCATCGAGGTGGCCAGGCAGCCGACGGTGCTGCCCGCCGTGATCGGCACGGCCGCGCACACCGTGCCCAGCGCGTACTCCTGGATGTCCAGCACCGGCACGGTGGCCGGCTGCCGCTCCAGCCGGTGCATCAGCTGGTCGGCGTCGGTGACCGTGCGGGAGGTGAGCCGGGCGACCGGGTGCCGGGAGAGGTGGTCGCGCCGGGCGTCCGCGTCCAGCTGGCCGAGCAGACACTTGCCGATCGCACTGGCGTGCGCGGTGGCCCGGAAGTCCACCCACTCCTGCACCGCCGGCGCGTAGTCGGCCGCCGAGACCGCCTCCACCGACAACTCGCCGTCGTGGTAACGGGTGAAGTACACCGCGGCACCCAACTCGTCCCGGAGTTCGGCGAGTTTGCGGTTGAGACGGGCCTTGACCAGCTGCTCGCGGTTGTGCTGTCCGAGCAGGGCGAAGGTGCCGCCGAGCACCCAACCGCCGTCCTGGCACTGGAGGTAGCCCTCGATCTCCAGGATCTCCGCGAGCCGCCGCACGGTGGGCAGCCCGAGCGAGGTCTCCCGCGCGAGGCCCACCAGGGTGGCGCCGTCGGGGTGGCGGTCGACCGCCTCCAGCAGTCTGAGGGCGTGCTGCAGGGAGGTGAACGGGCCCGTGGGGCCCTGGTCCAGCGCGGCGTGACGACCCGGGGCTGGTGTCGACATGTCGTCCCCTTCCGATGTCCCCCCACGGAGCGACCGCGGGCACGCACCAGCCTATCGACCCGGTGGCTCCGGCGACTGCCGTCCGTGAATATCCGTGAACATTCCGTGGAGCAACCTCCGGTCGACCCGGGCGGACGCGGCCCGGCCGGTACGGTCGGCGACCGCGGCCCGCCGACGCGGCCGCCCCGGACGCCGCGACGGGCCCCTCCCCCACTGCCCAGGGGGGAGAGGCCCGTCGCGGGGCCGCCGGGTGCGGGCCCGACAGCCGTGCCGGTGGCGCGGTACGCGGGTGGTGCGGCCTGCGGACGGCGCGGTCCGCAAGCGGTGCGGCCTGCGGGTGCCGCGGTCCGCGGGGGTTCAGTGAGGTGGGGTCAGCTCTCCTCGCCCGCACGCAGCTTGGCGACGGCCGCCGCCAGCCGGGCGCCGTACTCCTCGTCCGCGGCGTGGAAGTGGGCGAGGTTCTTCTCGACGATGTCGTCGCGGGTCACCTGCGCCAGGAAGCCCGCGATGTTGTCGATCAGGCGGGTCTTCTCGCCGGCCGACATCAGCCGGTAGAGCTCACCGGCCTGGAAGAAGTCGTCGTCCTTGCTGTGGGCCGGCGTGGTGTAGGTGCCGGTGTGGCCCTCGACCTTGACCGGCGCGGCGAGCGCGGTGTCGGTCTGGGCCGGGCCGTCGTACGAGTTGGGCTCGTAGTTCTTGCCGCGGCCGGCGGTGTTGACGGCCATCAGGCCGTCCCGGCCGTAGTTGTTCGCCGCGGTGGCGCGCGGGGCGTTCACCGGCAGCAGGGTGTGGTTGACGCCGAGGCGGTAGCGCTGGGCGTCGGCGTAGGCGAACAGGCGACCCTGGAGCATCTTGTCCGGGGAGGGGCCGATGCCGGGCACGAAGTTGTTCGGCGAGAACGCGGACTGCTCGACGTCGGCGAAGACGTTCTCCGGGTTCTTGTTGAGCACCAGGCGGCCGACCTTGACCAGCGGGTAGTCGGCGTGCGGCCACACCTTGGTGAGGTCGAAGGGGTTGAAGCGGTAGTCGGCGGCCTCGGCGACCGGCATCAGCTGGACGTGGAGGGTCCAGGACGGGAAGACCCCGCGCTCGATGGCCTGGTGCAGGTCGCGCTGGTGCGAGTCGGCGTCGGCGCCGACCACCTCGGCGGCCTGGCCGCCGTCCAGGGAGCGGACGCCCTGGTTGGTCTTGAAGTGGTACTTCACCCAGTAGGCGTCGCCGGCGGCGTTGACCCACTGGTAGGTGTGCGAGCCGTAGCCGTTCATGTGGCGGTAGGAGGCCGGGATGCCGCGGTCGCCGAACAGCCAGGTGATCTGGTGGGTCGAGGCCGGCGAGTGGGCCCAGAAGTCCCAGACGTTGTCCGCCTCCTGCACGCCGGTGTACGGATCGCGCTTCTGCGAGTGGATGAAGTCGGGGAACTTGATCGGGTCCTTGATGAAGAACACCGGGGTGTTGTTGCCGACGAGATCGTAGTTGCCCTCGCCCGTGTAGAACTTCAGCGCGAAGCCGCGCGGGTCGCGGACCGCGTCGCTGGCGCCCAGGTTGCCGGCCACGGTGGAGAAGCGCAGGAAGACCTCGGTGCGCTTGCCGACCTCGGAGAGGAAGTCCGCCCGGGTGTACTGCGAGACCTCGTCGGTGACCTCGAAGTAGCCGTACGCGCCGGAGCCGCGGGCGTGCACCACGCGCTCCGGGATGCGCTCGCGGTTGAACCGGGCCAGCTTCTCCAGCAGCTGCTGGTCCTGGATCAGCAGCGGGCCGTACTCGCCAGCCGAGGCCGAGTTCTGGTTGTCGGCGACCGGGGCGCCGGACTCCGTGGTCAGGATCTTGGACATGGAGGGTCCTTCAGGTGTCGATAAGGGCGGTGCGTGAAGGGTGTTCTGACGGTTCGTCGGATCGGTGGCCGCGACGCCGGGCGGGCCTCAGACGCCGAGCAGGCGCCAGACGGCCGAGCGGCGGCGGGAGGAGTGCTCGCCGTCGGGGCCGTCGGCCGGCCGGAGCGCCGCGACGGCGGCGCGGGCCGCGGCCGGGTCCGCCAGCGGGCGGGCGGCGGTCAGCGCGGCGGCGTCGTCCGCAGTCAGCCCGGCCCCGGTGAGGGCCGCGGCGGCCTCGGCGGCCGGGACGGCGTCGAACCAGCGCAGCGCGAGGGCCGCGCGGCCGGCCTCGGTGAGGCGGCCGGTGAGCCGGAGGCGGGCGAGCCCGCCGTCCGGGTAGACGTTGATCCGCACGTGGGTCACCGGGCGGCCGGCGTCGAGCCGGAAGCGGTGCCGGGTGTCGGGCTGGAGCCTGGTGCGCGGAAGGAGCTCGAACCACTCGCCGTCGGCCGGGTCGGCCCCGGTCGAGGCGTCGAAGCCGATCAGGTCGGCCCAGCCGGGGGCGTTGGCGACGAAGTGGGTGGTGTCCACCTCGGCGGCCAGGACCTCGCCGCCCCCGGCCAGGGCGATCTGCACCCAGTCGTTGGCCTTGTCGCGCCGACGCCGGGTCTCCCAGCCCTCGCCCATGACGGAGGCGCGACCGGGAGCGTTCAGGTTGTGCGGGGAGGAGAAGTAGCGGTCGGACGCCGCCTCGGCCACG
Source organism: Kitasatospora sp. NPDC059599 (assembly GCF_042735125.1). NCBI lineage: Bacteria > Bacillati > Actinomycetota > Actinomycetes > Kitasatosporales > Streptomycetaceae > Kitasatospora > Kitasatospora sp. NPDC059599. The sequence goes on from NZ_JBHWCL010000045.1 coordinate 19,271, forward strand.
CCGCCGTACTCCTGGGCGGCCAGGTCGAAGGTGAGGCCGTCCAGTTCGCGCGGGTCGGGCACCACCTCGCCGTGCACGCGCAGGCGGGCGACGCCGCCGTCCGGGAAGATGTTCAGCCGTACGTGGGTGTACCGGGTGGCGTCCTCGACGGCGAACTCGTGGGCGGTGTTCCCGCGCAGCGGGGTGCGCGGCACGAGCGTGGTCCACTCGGCGTCCTGCAGCTCCGCGGGCGAGGGGTGGCCGGGGACGGACGCGGCCTCGACGGAGCCGGACTCCGGGTAGTTGCCGGTGAAGTGGGCGGTGTCCACGATCACGCCGCGGACGACACCGCCGACGCCGAGCCGGACGATCGCCCAGTCGTGGTCCTGGTCGGTGGGGTGCGGCTGCCCGGCCGAGACGCCGCGGCGGCGCTTGGACTCCCAGCCGTCCATGATCTGGCCCTTGTGGCCGAAGGTGTGCGGACGGAACTCGGCCGGCTTGGCGACCAGCAGGTTCTCGGCGTCCGCGAAGGTGTCCTCGTTGGTGGCGACGACGCCCGCGCCGAGCAGTCGGGAGGCCAGGTTGACCAGCTCGGTGAAGGGAGCACTCGGGGTGTCGGCAGTGGTCACTGACTCTCCTTTAGGCGCGATCGGGCGGGGTGGTGGTACGGGTGGCGGGCCGGGTGAGCTGCCGGCCGAAGGGGCGGGCCGCGGTGTCCACCTCGCGGCCGCGCAGCCAGGTGGTGCGCACCGCGCCGGTGAGGGTCCGGCCCGCGTACGGGGTCACCGGGTTGCGGTGGTGCAGGCCGCTCGCCCGGACGGCGAACTCGCCGTCGGGGTCGAACGCGACCAGGTCCGCGTCGTGGCCGGGCGCGATGGCGCCCTTGGTGCCGGTGAGGCCGACCAGTTCGGCCGGTCCGGCGGACATCCAGCGCACGATGTCGGACAGGGTGTGGCCGCGGCGGCGGGCCTCGGTCCAGACGGCGGGCAGGCCGAGCTGCAGCGAGGCGATGCCGCCCCAGGCGGCCGCGAAGTCCCCGCTGCCGCCGTACTCGGGCAGCAGTTTGAGGTCGGGGGTGGACGGCGAGTGGTCGGAGACGACGGCGATGAACTCGCCGTCCGCCAGGGCCTGCCAGAGCGCGTCGCGGTTGGACTCGTCGCGGATCGGCGGGCAGCACTTGAAGGCGGTGTCGCCGTCGGGCACCTGCTCGGCCGCGAGGGTCAGGTAGTGCGGACAGGTCTCGGCGGTCACCCGGACGCCGTCCTCGCGCGCCCGGCGCAGCAGCGGCAGGACGGCGGCGGAGGAGACGTGCAGGATGTGGACCCGGGCGCCGGTGCGCCGCGCGGTGTCGAGCAGCCGGGCGACGGCCGCGGTCTCCGCGTCGGCGGGGCGGGAGGCCAGGAAGTCCCGGTAGTGGACGCCGGGTTGCTGCGGTGCGGCGTCGAGGACGGCCGGGTCCTCGGCGTGGATGATCGCCAGCGCCCCGATCCGGGCCTGCTCGGCCAGGGCGGCCTCCAGGTCGGCGGCCTCGACGTGCGGGAACTCGTCCACGCCGGAGGGGGCGAGGAAGCTCTTGAAGCCGAACACGCCTTCGCGGTGCAGGGGTTCGAGGTCGGCGACGTTGCCGGGGACGGCGCCGCCCCAGAAGCCGAGGTCGACCCAGGCCTGGCCCTCGGCGGTCTTCCGCTTGACCAGCAGCCCCTCCACCGTGGTGGTGGGCGGGATCGAGTTGAGCGGCATGTCGATGATCGTGGTGACGCCGCCGGCCGCGGCGGCCCGGGTGGCGGTGGCGAAGCCCTCCCATTCGGTGCGGCCGGGCTCGTTGACGTGCACGTGGGTGTCGACCAGGCCGGGCAGCAGGGCGGTGTCGCCGAGGTCGGCGAGTTCGCGGTCGCCGACGGTGAGCGAGCCGTGCGCGACGACCTGCTCGATCCTCCCGTCCCGGATCAGCACGTCCGCGGGGCGCTCGCCGTCGGGCAGGACCACCCGCCGGGAGCGGATCACCGTGGGCTGGCTGAAAGGCATGGGAGACCTCCGGAACCTGGGAGTCGGGAGCGAGTCGGGGGTGGGTCCGGGCGCGGCCCGGGGCGGTTCGCAGGGGGCCGTATGCGGGGAGGAGCCGAGGGATTGCCGGGAGCCTAGGCCCGCCTTCAACAAAACGTCAATGGATGAACGTACGAGGGTTCAACGCGCCAGCAGTTCGTCGGCCAGCTTCCGTCCGGCGACCTCGGCCAGCTCGGCGGCCTTGGTCATGCTGTCCCCCGGCTGCTCGGCCAGGTCGGTCAGCGCGATCGCGGCGGTGAAGCCGGCGGCCCGCCACTGGGGCTCGGCGAGCTCCAGCCGGCCCGCCACGGCGGCCACCCGAACCCCCGCCCGGGCGGCCGCCGCGGCAACTCCGGCGGGGGCCTTGCCGTGGAGCGTCTGCGCGTCCAGGCAACCCTCGCCGGTCACGACGAGGCGTGCCCCACGCACGGCCTCGTCGAAGCCCAGCAGGTCGAGCAGCAGCTCGATGCCGGGTCGCATGGTGGCGCCGAGCAGGGCGAGGGCGGCGAAGCCCACCCCGCCGGCGGCGCCGGCCCCGGGGGCCTGCCGGACGTCCCGTCCGGTGGCCTCGGCGACCAGGTCGGCGAACCGGGTCAGCCCTTCCTCCAGGACCAGCAGGTCGTCGCCGTCGGCGCCCTTCTGCGGGCCGTAGACGGCGGTGGCGCCGCGCGGCCCGAGCAGCGGGTTGTCCACGTCGCAGGCGACCACGACCTCGACGCCGCCCAGCGCGTCGGCCAGCCGGCCGAGGTCGATCTCCGCGAGCCGGCGCAGCGCGGCCCCGCCGGGCGGGAGTTCGGCGCCGTCGGCGTCGCGCAGGCGCACCCCGAGCGCCTGCACCATGCCCGCGCCGCCGTCGGTGCAGGCGCTGCCGCCGAGCCCCAGCACGATCCGCTCGACGCCGAGCGAGACGGCCCGGGCGATCAGCTGGCCGACGCCGTAGGACCCGGCCGCGAGCGGGGCGGTCCGGCCGCCGGGCAGCCGGGCGAGTCCGGAGGACTGTGCCAGCTCGACCACGGCGGTGTCGCCCCGGACGGCGAGCGCGGCGTCCACCGGCAGGCCGGTCGGGCCGGCCACCTTGGCCGGCACCCGGTCGAAGCCCGCCGCGAGGGCCGCGGCCAGGGTGCCCTCGCCGCCGTCGGCGACGGGCAGCTCGCGGACCTCGGTGCCGGGCACGGCGAGCCGGATGCCGGCCGCGATCCTGGCGGCCACCTCGGCGCCCTCCAGGCTGCCCTTGAACTTGTCGGGGGCGACGACCACATGGCCCTGGCGGGGGGTGGGGAGCATCGTGGGGTCCTCGCTTCCGTACGGGTGTGGCGGTGGTTCTGCGACGTGCGTCCAGCATGGGCCCGGTGCTCCGGGGGTGCGAGCCCTCGGACGGTGCGGTCCGGGTGGGGTGCGGCCCCCTGCCGGGTGGGGTGCGACCCCCTCCCGGGTGGGGTGCGACCCCCTCCCCGCCGTTCTCCCTCGGCCTTCGGCCGGGAAGTACCCCCACCGGTCCCGCTTCCGACGTACCGGGGGGCTCCCCTCGGCGGGGAGGGGGCCAGGCGACGCGCAGGCACGACCGAAGTGCCCCCTGGGAGGGAGTGCGCATCACCGGCTGGATCGACCGGCGGGCGGGCGGATGAGCCCCTGCCCGCGCGCCGGTCGGGTCGGACCTCCTGGCGGCGCGGGCACGACCGGATGGGTACACGCCGCCAGGAGGAGTTCGTGGGCCGGGGGCTCCGCGCGGGAGCCCCCGGCGGTGTTACGCGACCTCGCGGCCGGAGAGCCGCTCGACGCCGCGCAGCAGCGCCGAGTGGTCGAGGGAGCCGTCGCCGTTGGCCCGGGCGGAGGCGACCAGCTGGGCCACCACGGCGCCGACCGGCAGCGCGGCGCCCACGGCGCGGGCGGCGTCGGTGACGATGCCCATGTCCTTGTGGTGCAGGTCGATCCGGAAGCCCGGGGCGAACTCGCGGTCCAGCATGTTCGCCTTCTTGCGGTTGAGCACGGTCGAGCCGGCCAGGCCGCCGCCGAGCACGTCCAGCGCGGCCCGCAGGTCGACGCCGGCGTTCTCCAGGAACACCACGGCCTCGGCCAGCACCTGGATGTTGACGGCGACGATCAGCTGGTTGGCGGCCTTGACGGTCTGGCCGGCGCCGGCCGGGCCGACGTGGACGACCGTGGTGCCCAGCGCGTCGAACAGCGGCTTGGCCTCGGCGAAGTCCTCGGCGGCACCGCCGACCATGATCGACAGCACGGCCTCGACGGCGCCGGCCTCGCCGCCGGAGACCGGCGCGTCCAGCGTCCGGACGCCCTTCTCCTTGGCGGCCGCCTCGACCCTGATCGAGGTCTGCGGGGTGATCGAGGACATGTCGATCACCAGGGTGCCGGGCGCGGCGTTCTCCAGCACGCCGCCCTCGCCCAGGATGACCTGCTCGACCTGCGGGTCGGCCGGGACCATGGTGATGACGACCTCGGCGTCCTTCACGGCCTCCGCGATGGAGCCGGCGCCGTGGCCGCCGGCCGCGACCAGGGCGTCGATCTGCGGCCGGGTGAGGTTGAAGCCGGTGACGTGGTGGCCGGCCTTGACCAGGTTGGCGGCCATCGGGCTGCCCATGATGCCGAGGCCGATGAAGGCGATCTTGCGGCTCATCGCGTCGAGTTCCTTACGTGTGCGGGGTGGGAGGTCGGGTGGGTCGGCGGCGCGCCTGCCCGGCCGGACATCGCCCGGCCGACCGCGCTGCTCGGCGGTGCTGCTCGGCGGCGCTACTCGGCCGCGCGCAGCTCGCGCGGCAGCCACCCGAAGCTGTCGGCGCTGACGCCGGTGGAGGGGCGGTACTCCAGGCCGATCGGGCCGGTGTAGCCGGCGGCGGTGAGCCGGGCGAACAGGTCCTCGAAGTCGAGGTCGCCGGTGCCGGGCTCGTTGCGGCCCGGGTCGTCGGCGATCTGCACGTGGCCGATGCGGTCGGCGTGGGTGTCGATGACCCGGGCCAGGTCCTCGCCGTTCTTGGCCAGGTGGTAGAGGTCGCACAGGAACCGGGCGTTGCCCAGGCCGGTGGCGGCGTTGACCTTGTCCACCACCTCGACCGCGGCTGCGGCGGAGACCAGCGGGTAGTCCGGGGACTCGACCCCGTTCAGGGCCTCGATCAGCAGGACCGCGCCGATCCCGTGCGCGGCCTTCGCCGCGAGGACCAGGTTCTCCAGTGCGAGCGCGTCCTGCTCGGCGGGCTCGACGCCCTCGACCCGGTTTCCGTACAGGGCGTTGAGCGCCTTGGCGCCGAGCGAGCCGGCGAGTTCCGCGGCGACCGGGACGTTGGCCCGGAAGCGGTCCCGCTCGGACGGCACCGAGACGGTGCCGCGGGCGCCCCTGCTCAGGTCGTCCAGGAAGTTGAGGCCGGTGAGCCGGACCCCGGCGTCGGTGAACGCCTTGCGGAGCGCGTCCAGCTCGGCCCCGGAGGGGTCGTGCTCCTCACCGAAGGGCCACCAGAGTTCGGCGGCGGTGAAGCCGGCCGCGGCGGCTGCGGCGGGGCGCTCCAGGAGGGGCAGCTCGCCGAACAGGATCGACAGGTTGACCGTGTAGTGGTGCTTGGCAGCGGCCGTCACGTCCATCACCTCTCATCTCTCTTCCGTCATCCGCAACTTCCACGATCCGGAAGAGGGATTCTGTGTGGTGGAAGCATCTCCGGCCGGCGAAGCGGGTGTCAAGGGAGTCGCAACAATTTGTTGAAGATACCCGGAGGGCGCCCCACCTGCCCGGCCCCGACTGTTCGATCGCCCGGCCCCTGCCCGTCCGCACCCCCGCTCGATACAGTGATCCCGTGCGATTGATGGTGGAGTTCACGACAGAACCGTTCGAACTGGACACGTTCCCGGAGCACGCCGCGGCGGCCCGCCAGGTGGTCGACGAGGCCGGCCTGGCCGTGTCGGTCGGCCCCTTCGGGACCGGCGCCGAGGGCGAGGCCCAGCAGGTCCTCGACGCGGTGACCAAGCTGCTCCGGGAGACCCTGGACGCCGGGGCGACCCGCATCTCGGTCCAGGTCAGCGTCCTGGACGACGAGGGCGGTGCGCCGTGACCGAGCACGTGGAACACCCGCTCGCCGCGGCGGTGAAGCCGCTGCTGGACGCGGTCGGCGCGACGCCCGTCCCGCTGGACGAGGCGAAGGTCGAGGACGTCGTCCTGGAGTGGGAGGGCGTGCCGGCCCTGGCCGTCCGGCTGCCGCACCTGAGCAGCGCGCTGGACCGGCTGCTGGCCGAGATGACCCGACAGTTCGACGGCCGCCCGCTGGCCGAGCTGGACCGGCTGGAGAAGCAGCGGGTCGTCGCCCTGCTGGAGGAGCGCGGCGCCTTCACCGTCCGCCACGGCGTCGAGACGGTCGCCTCGGCCCTGGGCGTCAGCCGCTTCACGGTGTACAACTACCTCAACCGCCAGGACGGCTCGAAGTCCTCCTGAGGAGCCCCTGCGGGGGCTTCCGAACGGGTGACCCCGCCGGTTCGGCCCGGTCCGGACGCGGCTTCGGCCAGTCCGGATCGGCCTACGGCGGGGCACACTTGGCGAATCGCACACGAAAGGGCCCGGCATCGCGGGCCGGTTCAAAACGTAACCACCAACCGTTCAACAAAGTGTTGACGACCGGGTGGGGTCGATCTAGCTTTTCCGGGTGGCACCACTCTTCAGGAGGTCCACCCGTGACCAACCACCCCCACACCCTTGACGCCCTGGCCGCGGCCGATGCCGCCGAGCTGGAAGCGATCCTGCTGGAGGTATGCTCCAGCCCCCGGTGGGCCGCCGCGGTCGCGCAGGCCCGGCCCTGGGCCGACCGCGAGTCCCTGCTCGCCGCCAACGCGGCGGCCACGGCGTCGCTGACGGCCGACGACCTGCGCGACGCGATGGCCGGCCACGCCCGGATCGGCAAGCCCAGGAGCGGCGACGCCACCTCCGAGCGCGAACAGGCCGGCATCCGGGGCGTGGACCGGGCCGTCCTCGACGAACTGGGCGAAGCCAACGCCGCCTACGAGGCGAAGTTCGGCCACGTGTTCCTGATCTGCGCGACCGGCCGTACCGCGGCCGGCATGCTCGCCGCCCTGCGCGAGCGCCACCCCAACGACGCCGCCACCGAGGCGGAGATCGTCCGCGGGGAGCTGCGCAAGATCAACGACATTCGCCTCGGCCGCCTGCTCGACGGCTCCTGACCCCCTCCCTGGCGTACCGTCGGATGCGGTCCCACCCGCACCCCGCGGCCGCCTCGCCGGAGAACTGACGCACCATCACCTCTGCCATCAGTAAGGTCACTTCACCCATGACTGGCATCTCCACCCACGTGCTCGACACCAGCCTCGGCCGCCCGGCCGAAGGCGTCCCGGTCGAGCTCGCACTGCACACCGAGGGTGGCTGGCAGGTGCTCGGCACCTCCGCCACGGACTCCGACGGCCGGGTCAAGGACCTGCCGGCCGTGGAGGCGGGCTCGGTCGTCCGGCTGCTCTTCGACACCGGCGCCTACCAGGCGCCCGGGTCCGCCGAGCCGCCGTTCTTCCCCGAGGTCTCGATCGTCTTCACGGTCGCGCCCGAACAGCACCACTACCACGTGCCGCTGCTGCTCAACCCGTTCGGATACTCGGTCTACCGCGGAAGCTAGTAGACCGACCTGGAAGCTCTAGGAGCCCCGTCATGGCCCACGTGCTCGGTCAGAACCAGTACGGCAAGGCGGAGAACCGCATCGTCCGGATCTCCCGCGACTCCACCCGGCACGAGATCAAGGACCTGAACGTCTCGGTCTCCCTCCAGGGTGAGTTCGAGGACGTCCACCTCACCGGGTCCAACGCCAACTGCCTCCCCACCGACACCACCAAGAACACCGTCTACGCCTTCGCCAAGGAGTACGGCATCGAGTCGGCCGAGGCCTTCGGCATCGTCCTGGCGCGCCACTTCGTCGACAACACCGAGCGCGGTGTCGTGCACGGCGCCCGGATCCGGATCGAGGAGTACTCCTGGGACCGGATCAGGACGCCGGACAGCTCGGCCCGATTCATCGGCTCGGAGGAGGTCGGCCACTCCTTCGTCCGCACCGGCCAGGAGGTCCGCACCACCGAGATCAGCTACGACGGCGAGACCGTCCGGGTCATCTCCGGCCTGAAGGACCTCGTGGTGATGAACTCCACCAACTCGGAGTTCTGGGGCTACATCAAGGACAAGTACACCACCCTGCAGGAGGCGTACGACCGCATCCTCGCCACCCAGGTCACCGCCCGCTGGAAGTACGGCTACAGCGGCCGGGACGGCGAGGCCCAGCCCAACTGGAACCGCTCCTACGCCCACGTGAAGCGCCACATGCTGGAGGCGTTCGCCGAGACCTACTCCTACTCGCTGCAGCAGACCCTGCACGCGATGGGCACCCGGGTCCTCAACAACCGCGCCGAGGTGGACGAGGTACGCCTCGAACTGCCCAACAAGCACCACTTCCTCGTCGACCTGGAGCCCTTCGGCCTCAAGAACGAGAACGAGGTCTACTACGCCGCGGACCGGATGTACGGCCTGATCGAGGGCACCGTGCACCGCGAGGGCGTCATCCCGGTCATCCCGGTCGCCTGACCTCCCCCACCACCGTGGACTCCGCCCCGAATCGCCGCACCCTCCGGCCCCCGCGGGCCGGTCGAGTCCGGGCGGGCCGCACCACCCGCACCACCCGCACGACCCGCACCACCTGTTTCTCCACCCCCACCCACCGGAGTTCGTGTCTGCCTCGCGGCGGCCGGCCCGGGGCACTGGAGAAGCGCCCCGAGGAATCCTTGCTCCGCCGTCCCGTCCTCGGGGGGTCTCCAGCGCCACGGGCGCGCCGGGAGCCACGGGCACAAGAGGGGCTCGACATGGCACCCAGCAACACCAGCAGTACAGACGGCGGTTCCACCCCGGAAAGAACGCACGGCCCGGACGGCGCACCGGCCCACCTCCCCGGTGAGCCGTCCGGGCCCGCGCCCCACCCCGTGGACGAGTTGCTGCCCCCGGTGAAGCTGTTCACCACCGGACTCCAGCACGTCGCCGCGATGTACGCGGGAGTCGTCGCACCCCCGCTCATCGTCGGCGCCGGCGTCGGGCTCTCCCCCGGCGAACTCGCCCTGCTCATCTCGGCCAGCCTGTTCACCGCCGGACTGGCCACCCTCCTCCAGACCCTCGGCGTCTGGAAGATCGGCGCGCGACTGCCGTTCGTGAACGGCGTCTCCTTCGCGGGGGTCGCGCCCATGATCGCCATCGCCAAGAGCTCCATCGAGAGGACGGGGGGACCGAAGGACGCCCTCCCGGTGATCTTCGGAGCGGTGATCGTCGCAGGGGCCCTGTGCTTCCTCGCGGCGCCGTACTTCTGCAAACTCATCCGGTTCTTCCCCCCGGTCGTCCAAGGCACCGTGATCACCCTCATCGGGGTGTCCCTGCTCCCGGTGGCGGTCAACTGGGCGCGTGGCGGCTCGCCGGGCGCCCCCGGGTACGGCTCCATGCGGGCCATCGGCCTCGCCGCGATCACCCTCGTCGCGGTGGTGCTCTGCAACCGTCTGCTGCGCGGCTTCTGGCAGCAGATGTCCCTGCTCATCGGTCTGGCGATCGGCACCCTGATCGCCTTCCCGCTGAGGCTGACCGACTTCGGCGCGGTCCGGGACGCGAAGGTCTTCGCGCTCCCCTCCCCGTTCCACTTCGGCGCGCCCGTGTTCGACGCGGCCGCGATCGTCTCGCTCTGCATCGTCATGGTGGTCTCGATGACCGAGTCCACCGCCGACATGCTCGCGCTCGGCAAGATCGTCGACCGCGAGGCGGACGAGCCCACGCTCGCCGCCGGCCTGCGGGCCGACGGCCTGGCCACCGCGCTCAGCCCCGTCTTCAACGGCTTCGCCGCCAGCGCCTTCGCCCAGAACATCGGGCTGGTGGCGCTGACGAAGATCCGCAGCCGCTTCGTGGTCGCGGCCGGCGGAGGCATCCTGGTCCTGCTCGGGCTGTTCCCCGTACTGGGCTCGGTCGTCTCCCTGGTGCCGCAACCCGTCCTCGGCGGCGCCGGGATCGTGCTCTTCGGCACGGTCGCGGCCAGCGGCATCCGCACCCTCGCGGAGGCCGGCATGGAGTCCGGCTCCCACACCATCCTGGTGTCGGTCTCGCTCGGCGTCGGCATCATCCCGATCGCCGTACCGACGTTCTACGACTCCTTCCCGGAGGCCGTCCGTACCCTGATGCACTCGGGGATCTCGGCCGGCTGCGTGATGGCCGTCCTGCTCAACCTGCTCTTCCACCACGTCGGAACCGCCCGCCGGTCCAGATCCGGCCAGGGTTCCGGCGCGACGGTGCCGACGGCGACACCGTCCTGACCGGTCCGGGAGGAGTGCGCCCCCTCGGTGGCACGCACTCCTCCCGGCCCTCCCCCCTAGGAGTGACACCATGGCAGTCCAGCCCCCGCCCGCCGACCAGCGGATCGTGATCGAGAACGTCGCGATCGCCACCGTCGACGCGAACGACACCGAGTACGCCCGCGGCCACGTGGTCATCCTCGGCAACACGATCGAGGCGGTCGGCGACGGCCCCGCCCCGGCGTGGCTGGACAACGTCGTACGCCGGATCAACGGCGAGGGCCACCTCGTCACCCCCGGCCTGGTCAACACCCACCACCACTTCTACCAGTGGATCACCCGCGGCCTCGCCCAGGACGACATCCTGTTCGACTGGCTGGTCGCCCTCTACCCGACCTGGGCCCGGATCGACGACAAGCTCGTCCACGCCGCCAGCCAGGGCTCCGCCGCCGCGCTGCTCAAGTCCGGCTGCACCACCGCCTCCGACCACCACTACGTCTTCCCGAAGGACGGCGGCGACATCCTCGGCGCCTCCGTCGAGGCCGTCCGGGAACTCGGCCTGCGGTTCACCGCGCTGCGCGGCTCCATGGACCGCAGCAAGAAGGACGGCGGCCTCCCGCCGGACCACGCCGTCGAGGAGCTGGACGACATCCTGGCCGCCTCCGAGGCCGCCGTCGACCGCTACCACGACTCCTCGTTCGGCTCGATGCTGCACGTCGCCATCGCGCCCTGCTCGCCCTTCTCGGTCTCCACCGACCTCCTCCGCCAGTCCGCCGAACTCGCCCGCCGCAAGGGCGTCCGGCTGCACACCCACGGCTCCGAGACCGCCGAGGAGGAGCAGTTCTGCAAGGAACTGTTCGGCATGGGACCGACCGACTACTTCGAGTCGGTCGGCTGGCTCGGCGAAGACGTCTGGATGGCGCACTGCGTCCACATGAACGACTCCGACATCGCCAAGTTCGCCGAGACCGGCACCGGTGTCGCCCACTGCCCGTCCTCCAACGCCCGTCTCGCCGCCGGCATCGCCCGCGTGCCCGACATGCTCCGAGCCGGCGTCCCGGTCGGCCTCGGCGTCGACGGCACCGCCTCCAACGAGTCCGGCGAACTCGGCACCGAACTGCGCAACGCCCTGCTGATCAACCGGCTGCACGGCTCCCCCACCGCCCTCACCGGACGGCAGGCGCTGCGCCTCGGCACCATGGGCGGCGCCCGGGTGCTCGGCCGGCAGGACGAGATCGGCTCGATCGAGACCGGCAAGCTCGCCGACCTGGCCCTGTGGAAGATCGACGGCGTCATGCACTCCTCCATCGCCGACCCGGTCGCCGCGCTCACCTTCGGCGCGCTGCCGCCGCTGGCGGTGCTGTTCGTCAACGGCAACGCCGTCGTCGAGAAGGGCCGGCTCACCACCGTCAACGAGGACCGGATCGCGCGCGACTGCGCCCGCGCCGCCAGGGAGCTGGCGTCCCGGCCGGTCTGACCCCCACTCAGGCTGATCACAGACTCCGGGGGCGCCCAGGGACGGTGCGCCCCCGGGCTCCGCGCACGCCGAGGCGGGTGCGCGGACCGCTGCCCCGGACCCACGGCGAGGGTCCGGGGCAGTGGCGCGCCCGACGAAGGGCCCGCTCCCACCCCCGTGGGGAAGGGGCCCCTCGAAGATCAGTTCCTCGACGGCTCGGCGCTCGACGGCCCGACGACTCCGAGGCTCCGAGGCCCGGCCGCCCGACGGGGTCAGCCCGGCAGGGCCCGGGTGCCGGCCGGCCGGGCGGCACCGGCGACGGCCGCCGGGAGCGCGGCGCCCGCGACCGCGAAGAGGGCGCCGAGGACCGCCCAGCCGAGGGCGCCGTGGTCGACGACCGTCAGGCCGATCACCAGCGGGCCGATCACATGGGCCGCCGCCTGGCCGCTCATGAAGACGCCCTGGTACTCGCCGTGGGACCGCGGGTCGGCCAGGTCCAGGCTCAGCGTCCAGCCGCCGGCCGAGGTGAGCAGCTCGCCCAGGCTGTGGACCAGTGCGCCGACGAGGACCGCCACCGTGGCGACCGCGGCCGGGCCCCAGCGGGCGGTCGCGTAGAGCAGACAGCCACCGGTCAGCAGCAGCGCGCCCCGCAGGCAGGCCCGCGCCGCCGTCGGAACGTCCACGACGCCCCGGCTCGCCCGGACCTGGAACACCACCACCAGCAGGCAGTTGACCACGCTGACGGCGGCGACCACGGCCGGGGGCGCGTCCGTCCCCAGCACGATCCACAGCGGTATCCCCACGGTGAGCACCGCGAGTTGGAGCTCCAGGACGGCATGCAGGGCGGCCACGAGCAGATAGCGGCGGTCCCGCAGGGCGACTCCCCGCCCCTCCTTCCCCCCTTCCGTGTCGATACCCTGACGCTCAGTCAGTCCGCCTGCCGGAAGACCGGCCAGGAGCGCCGTGGCACCGAGGAAGCTGACCGCGTCCAGGACCATCACGGCGACGTACCCGGCGTAGCTGTCGGCCTGCAGGGCCAGGGCCGCGCCACCGGAGCCGACCACCAGGCCGACGTTCGACACCGATCGCAGCAGCGCCCGCGAGTGGACCTGGTTCCCCGCCGGGAGCACCCGGGCGATCAACGCGCTGCGCACCGCCGCGGCGCCCCGCTCCAGCACCGTCGCCACGCAGGCCAGGACCACGAAGGCCGCGAAGGAGTGCACCAAGGCGTACCCGAGGACGGCCAGCGCCTCCAGCGGCCCGACCACGAGCAGCAGCCGCTTGCTGCCGGCCCGGTCGGCGAGCCGCCCGACCGGCAACCCGGCGAACACCCCGCAGACACCGGCCGCCGTGAGCCCGACCGCGATCCGACCCGGCGTCAGGCCGACGGAACGGGTGAGGAACAGCACGCTCACCGTCACGAACAGCCCGTTGCCGAGATTGGTCACCAGGCCCATCAGGGCGAGCCTGCGGACCAACGGGTCATGACGGAGGAGGCGTCCGGAACTGGGCGGACGCACGGCGGTGGAGGACATGGCAGAAGGACACCGGTGTTTTGCGATCGGCGGAATTCCTTTACCGTTACGGTCAATGTTCGAGTTCCACCTGGGCGTCGACGACCTCGCCGCCACCTGGTTCGGCTACTCCGCCCTGCAGGAGGCGGTGTTGAGCCTGCGCGCCCGCCGCTCGCCCACCCGCTACCCCGAGCAGCAGCCGTGGATCGCCCGCTGGCAGGACCGCTACGAGAGGCTGGACACCGCGCTGCTGGAGTCGATGATCGCGCCCGTCGGCTTCGTGCCGGACTTCCTCACGCCGCGCCCGCTCGGCCCCCGCCCGGACTTCGCGGCCGAGGTGGCGCGACTGGCAGCCACCCCCGCGGAGGTGGTGCGGTCCGACGTGCTGGAGGCGTACCGCGGCGGCGGGAAGCCGAGCCCGCTGCCACCGGTGCTGGCCGCGCTGATCGATCACCCGGAGGCACTGGCCGCCCGGGCGGCCCAGGCACTGGACGCCTACTGGACGCACTGCCTCGCCCCTGCCTGGTGGCCGCGCGCCCGATCGGTACTGGAGGCGGACATCGCCTACCGCGGGCGGATGCTCTCCGAACGCGGGGCGGAGGGGCTGTTCGCGGACCTCGACGCCAGGCTGACCTGGCACGCCGGGGTGCTGCGGCTCGTCGACCCGAACCCGGCCGTCAAGGCGGTGGGCACCACGGTGGACGTCGCCGGGCGGGGGCTGGTGCTGATCCCGACCCTGTTCGGGCTGGGCGCGCAGACCGACGTCACCCAGGCGGGGCCGCCGCTGGTCTGCTACCCGGCGCGCGGCAGGGCGACCATGGCCGAGGGACTGGGCACGCAGCAGCCGACGCGGGCGGACGCGGCGCTGCAGGGACTCATCGGGGCACCACGGGCGCGACTGCTGACGATGCTGGCGACGCCGGCGAGCACCACGGAACTGGCACAGCGGCTCGGGGTCACCCCGGGCGCGGTCAGCCGCCACCTCGGCGCGCTCGCGGCGGCGGGGCTGCTGGAGCGCAACCGGCACGGCCGCCGGGTGCTGTACGGGCGCAGCCCGCTGGGCGACGGGCTGGTGGCAGGCGCCGTCGCACCGCGGCCGTCGGCCGTCGGCTGACGGCCAGGGTGAGGGCCGGCGGCTGACGGCTGACGGCTGACGGCTTTCAGCGAACAGATGACAGATGACAGATGACAGATGACAGATGACGAACGTTGTCAGCTGCCATTCGTTCGCCGTCACCTGTTCGCCCGCCGGCGCGATCCCCGCGCCTCGGGCCTCGGGCCTCAGGCCTCGGGCCTCAGGCCTCAGGCCTCGCGCCCGATCGTCGCGAGGTAGGCGCGCCAGCCGCCGTGGTGGGTGATCTCGCGGTGGACGCCGCGCTCGACCTCGCCCCGGGCGAGCAGCATGGAGAAGCACGCGGAGCCGTCCTCCAACGTGATCACGCCCAGCTCCAGCTCACGCGGCTCACCGGGCAGGACGACGTCCCGCAACCGCTCCAGGCTGATGTCGTAGAGCTCGCCCTCGATGGCGGTGTCGACGGCCGGGTCGGGCAGCAGCCCCGGGCAGACGTCCGTGCCGCCGCTGTGGTCGATGGAGAAGAAGCGGTAGCCGGGGGCGGTCCGGACGGGCCCGATCAGCGCGTCGGCGACCTTGGCGTGGAACGGGCCGCCGACCATCGCCTGGCCGTTGAAGAAGATGCGCGGCATGGGTGAACTCCTCAGGGGGAAAAGGCCGTTCCGTACGGCGACGAGAGGACAGGTGGATTCGTCGCCGTACGGAACGGAGTAACGGGCCGCCGGAGTGCTACAGCCCGGCAGGCGCCTGCGGTGGCGACGGCGGCGGCGGCGGACCAGGTTGGGCTCAGTCCAGCAGGGGCAGCGCGGGGAGGGTCAGGAAGTCCGCGAACTCCTCGGCCAGGGCGACCTGTTCGAAGAGCCGGGCGGCCTCGCGCCAGCGGCCGGTGCTGTAGGTCTCCTCACCCAGTTCGGCGAGGAGTTCGGCCAGTTCGGTGGCGACCAGGGTGCGGACCAGCTCGGCGGTGGCCTTCTCACCGGTGTCGGCGAGCACCACCCCGTTGTGGATCCACTGCCAGATCTGCGAGCGGGAGATCTCGGCGGTGGCGGCGTCCTCCATCATGTTGAAGATGCCGACCGCCCCCATTCCGCGCAGCCACGCCTCGATGTAGCGGATGCCGACCTGGACGGCGTTGTGCAGCCCCGCGTGGGTGCAGGTGCCGCCGGCGCCGGCGATGTCGAGCAGCTGGGCGGGGGTGACCGGCTCGGACGGACCGGGGTCGTCCTTCTGGTCGGTCCGCTCGCCGAGCACCGCGTCGAAGGAGGCCCGGGCGACCGGCACCAGGTCGGGGTGGGCGACCCAGGAACCGTCGAAGCCGTTGCCGGCCTCACGGTCCTTGTCGGCCTTGACCTTCTCCAGCGCGGCCGCGTTGACCTCGGGGTCCTTGCGGCTGGGGATGAACGCGGCCATGCCGCCGATCGCGTGCGCGCCGCGCTTGTGGCAGGTCTGCACCAGCAGCCGGGTGTAGGCGGCCATGAACGGCGAGGCCATGGTGACGCTGTTGCGGTCCGGCAGGATGTAGTGCGCGCCGGCGTCGCGGAAGTTCTTGACGATCGAGAACAGGTAGTCCCAGCGCCCGGCGTTGAGGCCGGCCGCGTGGTCGCGCAGCTCGTAGAGGATCTCGTCCATCTCGAAGGCGGCGGTGATGGTCTCGATCAGGACGGTGGCCCGGACGGTGCCGTACGGGATGCCGAGTTCGGCCTGGGCGTGGGTGAACACGTCGTTCCAGAGCCGGGCTTCGAGGTGGCTCTCGGTCTTCGGCAGGTAGAAGTAGGGCCCGGAGTTGGGGTCCTCGGCGCCCTTGGCGAGCAGCCGGGCGGCGTTGTGGAAGAAGTAGAGGCCGAAGTCGAGGAAGGCACCGGCGACCGGGGTGCCGTCGACGAGCAGGTGGTTCTCGTCCAGGTGCCAGCCGCGCGGGCGGACCACGACGGTGGCGAGTTCGGCGGCGGGCTTGAGGGTGTAGCCCTTGCCGGCCGCCGTGGTGAAGTCGATCCGGCCTTCGAAGGCGTCGATCAGGTTGATCTGGCCGCTGACCACGTTCTCCCAGGTCGGGGAGGTGGCGTCCTCGAAGTCGGCGAGCCAGATCCGCGCCCCGGAGTTGAGGGCGTTGATGACCATCTTGCGGTCGGTGGGACCGGTGATCTCGACCCGGCGGTCCTGGAGGGCGCGGGGCGCCTCGGCGACCTTCCAGTCACCGGCCCGGACGTCGGCGGTCCCGGGGAGGAAGTCCAGCGTGCCGGCTGCCGCGATCTCGGCGCGGCGGGCCTTCCGCCTGGCCAGGAGTTCCTGCCGTCGCCCCTCGAAGGCCCGGTGGAGGCCGACGACGAAGGCGACCGCCTCCGGAGTGAGCACCTCCTCCGCCCGGTGGACGCGCGGACCGGCGACGGTGACGACCGGAGCGGTAGGAGAGGAGGCGGTTGGCGGTACCCCCGGCCGGAGGCTGGGGGAGGACCCCTGATCTGCAGCCATGAGCAGGACACTCCTAAGACGGTTGAGCCTGGCGAAGGGAACTCCGGTGGGAGCCCCCTCGGGAACTTCCTCGATCGATACCCACCTGTCGGCGAGCTCGATTCTGTAAGGTGGAGACTAGTTTCCGCGATACAGAATTTCAACGGTTTGTTGATGAGGTCGCCGGGACTCTACTCCTCCCCGACAGCGAAGGGAACGCCGGTGGTTGCGACCCCCGACACAGCATCGACGACGGGCGCCGACCGCGCGAGCGGCGGCGTGCAGTCCGTCGAGCGCGCCTTCCAACTCCTGGAGGCACTGGCCGACTCGGGCGGCGTGGCCACGCTCAGCGAACTCTCCACCAGTTCCGGCCTCCCGATGCCGACCATCCACCGACTGGTTCGTACCCTCGTCCAGCAGGGCTATGTCCGCCAGGACACCGCCCGCCGCTACACCCTCGGCCCCCGACTGATCCGCCTCGGCGAGACCGCCGGCCGGCTCCTCGGCAGCTGGGCCCGCCCCTACCTGGCCGAACTCATGGAGGCCACCGGCGAGACCGCCAACCTGGCGGTGCTGGAGGGCGGCGAGGTGGTCTACGTCGGCCAGGTGCAGTCACGCCGCTCGATGCGGATGTTCACCGAGGTCGGCCGGCGGGTGCAGCCGCACTGCACCGGCGTCGGCAAGGCCCTGCTCGCCCAGCTGCCCGAGGAGGAGGCCCGCGCCGTCCTCGGCCCCAACCCGCTGGCGGCGCACACCGAGTACACGGTCACCGACCTGCAGGAGCTGCTGCGCCAGCTCGCCGAGGCACGCGAACGCGGCTACGTGGTCGACGACCAGGAGCAGGAGATCGGCGTCCGCTGCATCGCACTCGCCGTCCCGGGCGCGCCGACGCCCACCGCGCTCTCGGTCTCCGGCCCGGAGGCCCGCATCCGGGCCCTGGAGGAGCAGGCCGGAGCCGCCTCGCTGGTCCCGGTGATGCAGCAGATCGCGACCCGGCTCGGGCAGGTCCTCGCCCCCTGACGCCCCCTCAACCCGCCTGCATTCCACGCCGATCCGGGACAGCCGTGGATCCGGACAGCCGTGGATCCCCGCAGCCGCCGGTGTCCTCCGTTCGGGCGCACGACGGGCGGGTTGCCACTCTCGCCCGACGGCGGCTCGGCCACCCTGGTGCGGACGCGGCCCGCGACGGCGCGGGCTGCCGGAGCACGGGAGCAGGGTGAGCGGCATGGAGCACCGGGAAGTGCGCGGCAGCACACGGAGCGGCGTGAGGAAGCGGAGGTCCGGCACTGCCGGACTGGTCGCGGCGGTGACGGCGGGCTGCGCGGTGGCCGTCCTGGGCTCCGGCCCGTCCTGGGCGCTGCAGCAGCGGCCGGAGCCGCGGCCCGCGGTCGACGTCGCGGCGCCGGGCACGTCCGGGGTGTCCACCCTGCCGGCCCTGGTCCCGGCGCCGGGCGCGCCCGAGGCGTCCACCCTGCCGGCCGTGGTCGCCGCGCCGTCCCACTCCCACCTGGAGGTGGTCCGGCTCGACCCGGATCCGGCGGTGCCCGGCGGCACGACGACGATCCACGCCTTCGTCGCCGACTACGGCCCGGACACCACCGCGTCCCCGTTCACGGTCACCGTCACCCTTCCGGAAGGGGTGACCGCGGAGGGCCCGTACTTCCCCGAGGACTGCCAGGTCGTGGCGCTCGGCCGGCAGGTCAGCTGCGTGTTCGGTCCCGGCCTGAAGGAGGGGCGCAGCGCGACGGCCCTCGTCCCGGTCCGGCTCTCCCCCGCTGTGCCGCTCGGGCTCCTGGAGGGCGGGTCGGTCGCGGTGCGCAGCGCGGACGACCCGTTCGGGAAGAACCACCGGCAGCCGTACGAGATCAAGGTCGTCGAGACGTCCGGCGACGCCTGAGCCGCGGTGTCCCACCGGGCACCGGGCGCCGGCGAGCGGCTGCCGGCCTCCGGCGCCCGGTGGGACGGTCCTACGGGTTACCCGTCAGCGGTAGACGCGGACGTAGTCCGCCGCCATGGTGATCGGGGCGGTGCCCTGCGGCGCGGGGTGGTACTGCCCCGCGCTCAGGGAGAGGTTGAGGATCAGGTACGCCGACCAGTTGGCGCCGACGCCCTTGCCGTCCGAGAAGACCTTGACGCCGTTGACGTACCAGTCCACCGAGTTGGCGCCGTAGTAGGTACCGATGGTGACCCACTGGTCCTTCGCGATCGCGCTCGCGTCGGTGTAGTACGTGCCGTTGCCGGGGTTGACGTGGTTGGTCAGCTCCAGCAGGTTCGGGTTGTCGGGGTGGTACTCGAAGGAGTCGACCTCCCCGTTGCCGTTCTTCCAGGTCCACAGGGCCGGCCAGGCGCCGGTGCCGGCGGGCAGCTTGACCCGGGTCTCGGCGTAGTCGCCGGTCTTGACCTGGAAGCCCTCGCTGGAGCCCTCGGTGGTCAGGAAGCCGGTGTTCCAGGACTGCTTGCCGTTCTCCAGGGCCGGGCCGCCGGGGGTGGCGGTGAAGGTGGCGACCCCGTTGGCGACGCTGACGTTGTTCTTGTTCAGCCAGTCCAGCTTGTTGTCGTCCGGGTTGTGGTTCCCGTACTTGTAGGCGGTGCTCTTGTCGCCGACCCAGCGCTGGCCCCAGGAGATCGAGCCGTTGAACTCGTCGGACCAGGTCAGCGACTTGCCGGCGACCGGGGACGACGGGGCCGGGGACGACGGGGCCGGGGACGACGGGGCCGAGGTGGACGGTGCCGGGGCGGTCGGGGTGGCGGTGGCGCTCGGAGTGGGGGTGGCGCTCGGGGAAGGGGCGGCCGTCGGCTTCGGGGTGGCCGTCGGCGCCGGGGTCGGCGCGGTGGTGCCGGTGGCCGAGACCACCAGCTGCTGCGCGGGCAGGTTGTGCCAGGCACCGGCCACGTCCTGCCAGAAGCCGAACTGGCTGTACGTGCCGGCGGGCAGGGTGCGGGCGCCGCTGGTGAAGTTCACGCCGCTCGGGCAGATCTGCACGTTGGAGGCGTTGCCGGGGAAGTCCAGGTTGGTGCCGCCCGCGTCGCGCACACCCACCCCCACCGTCTTCGCGGTGAAGCAGGCCGAGGAGTGCAGGCTCAACGAGGCGGTGGAGGCCTTGCCCGCGACCATGGCGGCGGGGGCGAGGCGGTCCTGGGTGACGGTCGGCGCGGTGGCGGCCTGGGCACCGGCGACGGACGGCAGTCCGAGCAGGCCGGCGCCGCTGATCGCGAGCGCCCCGGTGGCGGCGAAGGCGGCGTTGCGACCGCGGCGGGAGGGACGGGCGTGGCGCGGCGCGCTGCGCCGGGCGGCAGGCTGGGGCATGGGCGACCTCTGCGACGCCTGCGAGGTGAGCTGTCGGGTTCGGGCTGCAGTTGCCCGGCCGCCCGTGGCGCGGCTTCACCCCTAGCCTCGACCCGTGTGCGCGAGCGCACGGGCCGGGCGCCGACCTTGGTTCCCCCGCTCCCGTCCGCTGTGGTGCTCGGTGACCCGCCGGCGGGTGGACGGGACTCGGCGTCCCGGCGGCGGGGTCCGCGACGGCGGACGACCGTTGCAGGCTAGGCAGGCCGTACGTGAACGGACAACTCCCCCGGGCCGGTTGTCGCGCAGGTCACAGCGGTGTCGATCAACGACGCTGCGTGGCGGCCGAGTTGATCAATATTCCTGCCCGGCGGGATGATCCGCAGATGACCTGCGGGGCGCCCGGCCCGACGCCGGGGGCGGGGCGGCTCGGACAGGGCGGCTCGGACGGGCCGGTCGGGCGAGCTGGGCGCCGACTCGGGTGTGGCGCCCGGCGCCCGGGTGAGCTCCGAGCCCCGGCCCCCGGGCCCCGGACCCCGGGCCCCGGCCGGCGGCGCGTCGGTGATCCCGACCGCGGCAAAGATCTGACCGAGTGCACCCGGTCGGATAAATTGGAGTTCCGAGATGTTCCGCCGTGCACAAGACCGCCTCCACCACGAAACGAGGAGCCGCCCCACCATGACCGCGTCCCCGCCCGCCTTCGCCGGCCGTACCTACGTCTTCCGGGCCGACACCGGCGCGGCCTTCCGCAACACCTACTCGGCCGACGGCACGCGGCTGCGCTGGGAGGGTCTCGGCGAGTCCGCGGGCCAGTGGGAGGACGTGCGGCTGCACGTCGCCGAGGTCGCACCGGAGATCTACTTCGTCAGCTGGACGGAGCAGAGCGGGATCACCGTCAGCCACGTGATGGACCTCAACAAGCTGACGGTGCGGGCCTTCTGGACCTTCGAGGGCGAGGGCGGCCGGGTCGGGCAGTTGCACACCGGGACGCTGGAGCGGGTGGCCTGAGCCGCGCGACGACCGCGTGACGACCGAACCCCCGGAGCCCATGGGCTCCGGGGGTTCGGGGGTTCGGTGGTTCGGCGGTTCGGCGGTTCGGCGGTTCGGCCGTCAGGCGGTCGGGTTCGGCACCCTGAGGTGCTGGGACAGCCACTCCAGCGAGGACGGCAGCAGCGCGCTCCAGGTCTCGAAGTTGTGGCCGCCGTTCTCGAGCATGCTGTAGGAGACCTTCATCGGGCTCCGCACCGACTCGACGAAGGCCTCGGTCTCCCGCCGGTAGTCGCCGTCGCCCCGCTTGGTGCCGGCCAGCAGCACGGACACGTTCGGCTGCGGCAGGTTCTTCAGCCGCCACATCAGGTTGGCCTCGTCGCGGCGCTGCTTGCTGCCGCCGAACAGGTCACCGGTGGTCGGGTCGTCGGCGGCGTCGTAGTAGGCGGAGAGTGCGACGGCCGTCGGGAAGACGTCCGGGTGGCGCATGGCCAGCTTGAGCGCGCAGTAGCCGCCGGTCGAGTTGCCCATGAAGGCCCAGGCCTGCGGGTCGGAGGAGACCCGGAAGCTGGCCTGGATCGCCGAGGGCACGTCCTTGGTGAAGTACGTGTCGGACTGCGGCCCGTTCGGGACGTCCTCGCACTCGGTGTCCTGCGGCAGAGCGGGCGAGGGGCGCACCAGGACCATGACGGTCGGCTGCATCCGGCCCTCCTGCAGCAGCTTGAGCGCCGCACCCGGGTAGTTGAACCGGGTGATCAGGTTCTCGGCGATCCCGGGGAAGCCGGTGCTGACGATCACGGCGGGGAACTGCTTCTGCGCGTACTCCGGCTGGAAGTACTGCGGGGGCAGGTAGACGTAGCCCTCGGTGGAGAGCCGGCTGACCGCGCCGTCGATCCGGACCTTGCGGATCTCGCCCGACTGGCCGGGCTCGCGACCCATCGCGCCGCCGCCCTTGACCGAGGCGTGGCCGATCGTCTCCACCAGGAGCCGTCCGGAGGCGTCCGCCTTGTTGTGGATCACCACCGGGCCGGTGTCCCCGGTGCCCAGCAGGTCGTCCCAACTGCTGTAGAAGGCGAAGTAGCTGTTCGCCACCAGCCCGAGCGCCGCGAGGACGGCGAGCTGGGAGGCGAGCAGCGCACCGATCCGGCCCAACACCGCCTGCCAGGTCTTCCCCGCCAGTCTCGGCCAAAGCCAGACCGTTCCCCCCATCACCACGACGGCGATCAATACGGTCAGCGCCAGCACCTTGTGGCTCGTCAGACCCATGTCCTACTTGCTCCCACGCCTCGAACTCCAGCCCCCTCCGCTGGGGACATCCGAGGAGTCGACCCCGGTTCCCCCCACCGGGGCGCGAAGATCAACCCTAACGCCAGCTGGGAGCCCGCTGATGACAGCTGGGAGGTCACGGGGAGCGGATGCCCGGTTTCGGGTGACAGAGTTCAACCGACAGATTTCAGCTGACAAATTTCGACATCTGTCATCTGTCATCCGCCGGCTGAAGCACGCACACCGAACTCCTCCGCCCCAGGACCCGTCCCCGCCCACCGGCGACCCGAGGACGGACGAGCCGCCGACCGTCGACCGCCACCCGCCGGGCTCAGGACAGGCGCTCCCAGAGCCGTAGCCCCGCCGTGAGTTCACGCATGCAGCGGGCGCCCAGGTCGCGCGGGGAGCCCGGTCCGGTGGCGGGGGCGCCGGAGGCGGCCCACTGTTCCAGGGCGACCCGGATCGCCGCGGTCGCGGCGGCGGCGGCCAGCCGGATCTCCAGCGGATCCGCGCCCGCGGGGCACCGCTCGGCGAGGACGGCGCGCAGCCGCACCTCCGAGTCGGCGTGGACACGCTGCCAGGTTCCTTCCAGCTGCGGGTCTCGCAGCAGGCTGCGGGTCCACCGCATCATCTCGGCCCCCGCCTCGTCGGCCGGCGTCAGCGATGCGACCGCCGCGCTCTCCAGCGCCTCGCGCAGCGGCAGGTCGGCCGGACTGTCGGCGAGCCGCTCGACCCACTGCCGCCCGCCCGCCGCGAGCAGCGGGGCGACGGCGTCCTCCTTGACGGAGAAGTACCGGTAGAAGGTCCGCAGCGAGATGCCTGCGGCGAGGGCGATCTCCTCGGCGGTGGTGGCCTCCGCGCCCTTCTCGGCGAAGAGCGCGGCGGCGGTGCGGGCGATCTCCAGCCGGGTGGCGTCACGGCGGCGCTGGTTCAGGGTCGGGCGTCCGGTCACGGGGTCAGCCTACGCGGGGTGGTGCCACAGTGGCACGCTGCGCATGAGTGGCACGACAAGACTTATTGGCACAACGTGCCACATGGGCGTACCGTGCCTCCCGAGGTCGAGAGACCACGCACGAACGAACGGAGTACCACCATGGAGCGCTTCAGCGGGCGGAACGTCCTGATCACCGGCGGCGGCTCGGGCATCGGCCGGGCCACCGTGCACCGGATCCTCGCCGAGGGCGGGAAGGTCGTCGCCGTCGACGTCAACGAGGACGGCCTGAAGGAGACCCTCGACCGCGCAACCGCCGACGGCACCGCGGAGCGCCTGACCGTCCGGGTCCTGGACATCTCCGACGAGGCCGCCGTCGTCGCGGGCGTCGCCGGTGCGATCGCCGACCTGGGCGGACTCGACGTCCTGGTCAACGCGGCCGGCATCCTGCGGTCCTCGCACACCCACGGGACCACCCTGGAGTTCTGGAACAAGCTCCTCGCGGTGAACCTGACCGGCACCTTCCTGATGACCCGCGAGGCGCTCCCCGCGCTCCTCGCCGGCGGCAACGGCGTGGTCGTCAACTTCAGCTCCACCTCCGCGAGCTTCGCCCACCCCTACATGGCCGCGTACGCCGCGACCAAGGGCGGCATCCAGTCCTTCACCCACGCCATCGCCTCGGAGTACTCCCGACAGGGCCTGCGCGCGGTCTGCGTGGCGCCGGGCAGCATCGACAGCGGCATGACCAACGATCCCGGTCTCCCCGCCGACGCCGACCTCGGCCTGCTCGCCAAGCTCTCCCCCGCCCTCGGCCAGGGCTTCGCGGGCCCGGAGACGGTGGCCGGCGTGATCGCCATGCTCGCCTCCGACGACGGCGCCTTCGTCACCGGCACCGAGCTGCGCATCGACGGCGGCACCCACATGTGACCGCCCGTCGCGGCCCGCAACGCCGGGGCCCGTGCCGTCCCCCGTTACGGCACAGGCCCCGGTACGGCAAGGGCCGCGTACGGCACAGGCCGCGCAGGGCACGGGCCGCGTACGGCACAGGCCGCGCAGGGCACGGTCCCGGCCGCGTCACTCAGCGGAGGGGCTTGGACAGGACGACCTCCCGTGCGGCTTCCCCCGCGGACACGACCGGGGCGAAGCCGTGGCGGCGGTACAGGGCGAACGCGGGGGTGTTGCCGGGGAGCACGGCGAGACGGAGGGTGGTGCCGCCGGTGACGCGGGCCCAGCGCTCGACCTCCTCGATCAGGCGGTCCGCGACACCCCGGCCGCGCGCCTTCGGGGCGACCCACAGCGAGCGCAACTCCCGTACGCCGTCGGGAGATCCGCGCAGGCCGCCGACGAGGCCGACGGGGTCCTCGTCCAGGAAGGCGGCGACGTGATGGGCACCCGGGAGGTGGAGGCGGTCGCGCCAGCGCTGCTCACCACCCCGGTGCCATTCGGCGAGCCCGTGTGTGAAGGCGTTCGGCGCCTCGGTCAGGGCGGCGAGGCGCAGGTCGCGCCAGAGCGGCCAGTCGGCGGACGTCAGGGTTCGGAGCGTGGGCATGACCCCACCGTAGGACGCGCCGCAGGGCCGCCGTCGGCTGTCAGCCCGTTCCGGCCCGGGCGTGGCGCCCCCTCGGGACCGCACCGCTGCGCACGTCCCGACGGGTGGCGAGGGCGTTGCCCACCGCGGCGACGGCCGCCCCCACCAGGATGACGGTCACCGTCATCAGGAAGCCGGCCCCGGCCACCCGGCGGTAGCCGCCGTGCCGCCCGGGATCGAGGAAGGTGTACGGGTACCAGTCGACGGCGTGGCCGCGCAGCAGTGCGTACACCAGGTACAGCAGCGGGAAGGCCAGCCAGCCGAGCACCGCGGCCGGGCGCACGCGCCGGGCGGGCGGGTCGACCAGCCAGTCGGCGAGCACCAGGAGCGGCATCACCCGGTGCAGGACGTCGTCCACCCACGGGATCACCAGTTGGTCCGGGTAGCTCGCGAGGTACGTGCCGTAGAACAGCCCGGTGATCACCAGGTAGAGCACGACCGCCCCGCGCACCTCGTCCGGCACCGGGCGGCGGCCGGTCAGGCCCGCCCAGCCGCCGTAGCCCAGGACCGCGACACCGGCGAGGTCGCTGAGGACGGTGAAGTAGCTGAAGTAGTTCACCACCCCGGTGGGGCCGCTCGCCGCTCGGTAACCGGAGAAGCAGAGGGCGACGGCGACGAAGGCCGCGACCGCGAGCCGGGCGGGGGCGAGCCACGGGTGGGCCGGGGGTGCGGGCATCGACGGGTCCGCCTCTCTGGGGGAGCCCCTCATCCGGCAGGAGGGCTACTCGGATTCAAACCCGGGTGGGAGCAGTCGGCCACAGGAGCGGGATCGGTTCGGGCGGTGGCGCTTCGGGCCGGGGCGCTTCGGGCGGTGGCGCTTCAGGCGGTGGCGGTTCAGGCGGTGGCGGTTCGGGTGGACGCGGCCCGCGCGGAGGCCGGACCTTCGGGGCTCACGGGGAGCGCCAGTCCGCGGCGAAGGCGGCCGCCGGGTTGGTGGTGAGGAGGAGTTCGGGCAGCTCGGGGCCGAAGGCCCGGGCCAGTCGCGGGGCGAGGTCGGTGAGCAGCCGGGTCGGGCCGCCGGCCTGCCGGGCGGTGCGCGTGGTGGTGTCGGCGCCCAGGAGTACCTGGGTGGCATGGCCCGCTTCGACCAGGTCGGCGATGACCTCGAAGGCCTGGAGGTCGGCCGGGTGACCGGCCCGGGAGGGGCTGTCCAGCGCGAGGCGGACGCCCTCGGCGGCGAGGCCGCGGTACACGGAGCGGTCGGGGAAGCGGGTGAGGTGCCCGAGGATGATCCGGTCCGGCCGGACGCCGTTGCGGCCGCTGAGCCGGCCCAGGACCTCGTACGGATCGCCGTCGGGTTCGAGGTGGACCGCGATCGGAGCACCGGTGGCGTGGTGCGCCTCGGCGGCCGCGGCCATCGTCCGGCGGGTGTGCGGGGTGGTGCGGCCCGCGTCGTCCGCGACCTTGATCAGCCCGGCCCGTACGGCCCGGGGTGTGCCGTGGGCACCCGGCAGGCCCGTGGCACCCGGCAGGTGCGCCGTTCCCGGCAGACCCGTGGTGAGCTCGGTGACGAAGCGTTCGGCGAGGTCGTCGGGGGCGGGATCGGTGCCCGGTCCGTAGTGCACCGCCTGGTGCGTGCCGGTGGCGGCGACGACGTGGACGCCGGTCGCGCGGGAGAGGGCGGCCAGGGAGTCCGCGCCCCGGCCCATCCCGAACGGGGTCCACTGGACGAGGGCGCTGCCGCCCGCGGCCGCGTAGGCGCGCAGGACGTCCTCGGCGGCGGCCGGGTCGTCCAGCTCCTGCCCGGGGAGCAGCGGGCTGCGGATGAAGAGGTGGTCGTGGGAGTCGGTGACGCCCAGTTCGGCGGGGTCGAGGTCGCCGAGGACGGTGCGGACGGTGCGGCTCATGCCTGCTCCTCGGTAACGCCGGTGGCGGTGGCTGCGGTCGCTGCGGTGGCTGCGGCAACGGTGGTGGCTGCGGTCGCTGCGGTGGCATCGGCGATGGTGGCGGTCGCGACGCGCAGACCGGCCAGGGCCTTGGGGACGCCGACGTACGGGGCGAGGTGCACCATGACCTCGGTGATCTCCTCCCTGGTCATCCCGATCCGCAGGCTGTAGCGGACGTGGTCGGCGAGCTGCGGTTCCACGCCGCCGAGGGCGGTGAGGGCGGCCAGGTTGGCGATCTGGCGGTCGCGCAGGGCGAGGCCGGGGCGCTGGTAGGTGCCGCCGAAGAGGCTGGTGACGATCCAGTCCGGGAACCCGGGGGCGAGGGCGTCCAGGCCGCCGAGGACGGTCGCGGCGGCCGGGCCTGCGAGGTCGCCGAGCAGGGCGTACCCGGCTTCGCGGTCGAGCGGGGCCGGGGTGAGGTCGGGCGGCGGGGCGGAGGTCATCGGGACGGCTGGTCCTTTCACCAGTGGCGGCCGGCCGGCAGCCGGTCGAGTTCGGGGCGGGAGAGGTGGAGCACCCGGTAGCGGGTGCCGGCCGCCTCCTCCGGTGCCCGGCCGTGCCAGAGGGCGATGGTGAGCAGTTCCCACCGGCTCGGATCGACGGCCACGGCGGCGGTGTGCAGGGCCGGGTGCACGGGGAGTTCGGCGAGCGCCCGCTCGACGGCCTCGGCCGGATCGGCGGTCTCCGGCAGCCGTACGGTGTGGCGGGTGGCGGTGGTCGGGGCGGTCCCCGCCGTTCCGGTCACGGTGCCGCCGACGAGGCCCGCTCCGAGCCAGTGGCGGACGACGGGACGGCCGAAGTCGGCGCTCAGACTCCGGAAGCCCGGACCCCAGAGGAAGCCGTTCATGCCCTCGGCGGTGCGCCAGAGGTAGAACGGCGCGTACTGGTTGACCGGCGCACCCTGGTGGCCGCGCTCCCTGATCAGGTACGCCTTGAGGCCGAGGCCCGGGTGGGCGTCGAGCAGGTGGCCCTTGTCGGCGACGCGCTTGCGGATGATGCCCATGTCGTAGTCGGCGGGGAGGGTGATCTCGTACTGCATGGCGTGCACGGCGGGGCTCCTCGGGATCGGTGGGGCGGCGTCGGGCTGTGCCGGGCGGCGTCGGGCTGTGCCGGCGGCGGGGGCCGTGGGTGGGGTCCGGTGCGGTCCGCACCCACGGCCTGGCCGACCTGCGCGTCCGGTCCGACCTGCGCGTCCGGTCCGTCCTGTTCCTCAGGCCGCCCGGTGTGCCGCGAGCAGGCCGAGGGCGCCACGGACGGCGCGTTCGAAGGGCTCGGTGCTGTCGGCGGCGCGGGCGAGGACGTAGCCGCCCTGGACGACGGCGACCACGGCGGCGGCGGTGTCGTCCGGGTCGAGGCCGGGGGCGAACTCGCCGTCGGCCCGGCCTTCGGCGACCAGTTCGGCGATCCGGCCGCGCAGCCAGTCGAAGGTCTCCTCGACGGGGGCGCGCAGCTGGGGGTCGGCGACCACGTCCGGGTCCTGGGCCATCCGGCCGATCCGGCAGCCGCGCAGGACGTCACGGTCGCGGCGCAGGTACGCGGCGATGCGGTCGTAGGCGCTGCCCGGGGCGGCGAGGTCGGCCTCGGCGATGCCCCGCATCTGCTCGGCGCTGCGGCGCAGGGCGGCGGCTGCGAGGTCGGGCTTGCCGGCGAAGTGGTGGTACATGCTGCCCTGGCCGACCCCGGAGCGCTGCTGGATGGCCTTGGGGCTGGTGCCGACGTAGCCGCGTTCCCAGAGGAGGGCCTGGGTGCTCTCGATGAGGCGGTCCTGGGTGCTCATGCAGATCACTGTACATACCAGTAGGTACAGAAGGCCAGTGGTCTTCCGGATCCCGTTGCCTTGAGACGCGCCCGGCGGCCGACGCGGACACGAGCCCGGGAGCAGTCAGGCAGGTGAGCAGGCGGGCAGGTGAGCAGGCGGTCAGCTGGGCCGGGGGCCGGGGCGTTCGACGGTCGCCCGGCCGACTGAGGGCCGTGCGCCGCCCCCCGGCGGCCACGGCCCCTCGACGGTTCGTCATCCCCCGCGCCGCCGAGCGGCATTCCGGCGCGATCGGTGGCGCGCGTCACGTCACGCACGGTTGTCGGCGTCACACCGCGTAGGGGGTGCACGGCGCGCTGCGCGGGCGGGCGACGGACCGGCCGTCACCGGAGTTCGCGCCGGATCACAGGAGCCACCTCACCCGCGAACAGCTCCAGTTGCTCGCGCTGCGCCCCCTCGGTGAGCGCGTCCACGCCGATACCGACCACCTCGTTGCCGAAGGCCTCGTGGTAGCGGTGGATCTTCTCGATCACCTGCTGCGGGCTGCCGACCAGCGCCGATCCGCGGTCCAGCGCGTCCTCCAGCGAGCCGAACGGGGAGTTGTTGTGACGGCCGGCTGCCGAGCCGAACAGGGCGTTCCAGTAGGGGCGGTAGCCCTCGACGGCGTCCTGCGAGCGCTTGGCGACGTACAGTCCGCCGAAGCCCGCGCCGACCCGGGCCCGCTCCGGATCGTGCCCGTAGTGCGCCCAGCGCTCGCGGTAGTGCTCGACCAGCGAACGGTACTTCTCCAGCGGGTGGAAGGAGTTCGCGGAGAAGAGCGGGTCGCCGTGACGGGCCGCGAGGTCGGTGGACTGCCGGCTGGTCGCGCTGCCGTGCCAGACCGGGATCGGGTTCTGCAGCGGGCGGGGCGACACGGTGGCATCGTCGAGCGGCGGGCGGGTCGAGCCCTTCCAGGTCACCTTCTCCTCGCGCCAGAGGCGGCGCAGGAGTTCGTAGTTCTCCGCCAGTGCCTGCCACTGACGCTCCTCGGGGAGACCGAACAGGCCGAAGTGGCGCGGGTCGTTGCCCTTGCCGATGATCAATTCGACGCGGCCGCCCGAGAGTTGGTCGAGCATGGCGTAGTCCTCGGCGACCCGGACCGGGTCGAGGATGCTGAGCACCGTCACCGTGGTGAACAGCCGGATGGTGGAGGTGCGGGCGGCGACGGCGCTCAGCAGGACGGGCGGCGCCGGGGAGAGGAAGGGCTCGCCATGTCGCTCCCCCACTCCGTAGCCGTCGTAGCCAAGCTGCTCGGCGAGGACCGCCTGGTCGATCACGTTGCGCAGCTTCTGCTGTGGGGTGCGCCGGACCCCGGTGACGGGGTCGGGGGCGTTGGCGACGAGGGACGACACGGTGAACCGCACGGTGATCTCCTTGGGGCGCTCGGGGCGGGCCGGAGGGCCCGGGGCTCGCGGGGAGGAGGCCGGTGAGCCGCGCGGAGCGCAGGGGCGTGAGGCGGTGGCCGGGCTGCGCTCGCACGGGCGGCACCGACGGAATCGCTGACGGGGGTCGGGACCGGGAACCCGGGGCCCGCGGACCGCTCGGGCGTGGCGTCAGCGCCGGGTGCTGCTGCGGGGGCGACAACAACAGCGGGGTACGGCGCGCGCCACGGACACGGCGCGCGCCACGGGCACGGCGTGCGATACACGGACGGCACGTGTCGGTGGCCCGGACTGCGCCGGCAGCCCCGACTGCACCGCGGGCGAGCCGGGAGCAACGGGCACGGCGGACCCGGCGGACACGCCCCGGACTGCCATCACGCCTCCCCCCACCCCGCACGCACACGATCCTCCGCAAGCGTAGGCACCGGCCAAGGAACGGGGCAAGGGCTTGATCCGCCGGTGCCGACTGGCAGGATGTCCGGCATGAGCTACCTCGCCGCGGATGACCGCTATGCCTCGATGACCTACCGGAAGGCCGGCCGCAGTGGCGTCCAGCTGCCCGCCGTCTCGCTCGGGCTCTGGCACAACTTCGGTGACGCCCAGCCGCTGGAGGTGCAGCGGGCGGTGCTGCGCCGCGCCTTCGACCGGGGCGTCACGCACTTCGACCTGGCGAACAACTACGGCCCCCCGTACGGCAGTGCCGAGCGCAACTTCGGCTACCTGTTCGCCCAGGACTTCCGGCCGTACCGGGACGAGCTGTTCATCGCCACCAAGGCCGGCTGGGACATGTGGCCCGGCCCGTACGGCAACGGCGGCAGCCGCAAGTACCTGCTGGCGAGCCTCGACCAGTCGCTCGACCGGATGGGGCTGGACTACGTCGACGTCTTCTACTCGCACCGCTACGACCCGGACACCCCGGTCGAGGAGACGATGGGGGCGCTGGACACCGCGGTGCGCTCGGGCCGGGCGCTGTACGCCGCGATCTCCAACTACCCGGCGGAGCAGCACCGGGAGGCGGTGGGGATCCTGCGCGAGCTGGGGACGCCGGTGCTGATGAACCAGTCGGCGTACTCGATCCTCGACCGGCACGTCGAGGAGGCCGGCGTGCTGGACGCGGTGGGCGACACCCAGACCAGCCTGATCGCCTACTCGCCGCTCGCCCAGGGACTGTTGACGGACCGCTACCTCTCCGGCGACGTGCCGGCGGGCTCCCGGATGTCGGTCGGGAAGTTCCTGACCGAGGAGGCGCTCACCGGGCCGAAGCTGGAGCAGCTGCGGGCACTGAACAAGATCGCCGAGGAGCGCGGGCAGACGCTGGCGCAGCTGGCGCTGAGCTGGGTGCTCCGGGACCCGCGGGTGGTGTCGGTGATCATCGGTGCGAGCAGTGTGGCCCAGCTGGACCAGAACCTCGACGCACTGGCCGGCGGGCCGCTGACGGCGGAGCAGCTGGCAGAGATCGACCGACTGAGCCGGTGAGCTGCTGATTCACCAGGCTGTGTCGACGTGACAGATGACAGCTGACAGATTTCGAAATCTGTCAGCTGTCGTCTGTCGTCTGTCAGCTGTCGTCTGTCAGCTGTCGTCTGTCAGCTGTCGGCTGTGATCCGTCAGCTGTCGGCCGACATCCGTCGGCCCATCAGCTCCGGCCGATGCCCAAGCCGGGCAGAACCGTTTCTGCAACCCGGTGGGCCTCCTCCAGCAGCGGGTTCCCCGAGAGGATGAAGGTGTCGACGCCCAGCGCCTCGAACTCCTGCAGCCGCTCGATCACCTGGGCGGTCGAGCCCACCACCGCCGTTCCGGGACCGGGCCGGAACAGGCTCATCCCCGGCCACAGGTTGGGGTGGGCCTCCAGCTCCCGCGCCCGGGCCGGCACCCTGCCACCGTGCTGGCGGAACTGCCGCTGCCAGCCGACCCCGTCCTCCCCCGTCGCGTCGCCCAGTCGGCGCGCGTACGTCGCCTCGCTCGTGACGTTCAGCAGCCGGTCGGCCGCCGCCCAGGCCTCGTCCTCGGTGTCCCGCACGATCAGGTGCAGCCGCAGCCCGATCCGCAGGGTCCGGCCGTGCGCGGCGGCACGCTCGCGCACGAGGTCCAGCTTCTCCTTCAGCAGGTGCGGCGGCTCGCCCCAGGTCAGGTACACGTCCACGTGCTCGGCGGCCATCTCGATCCCGGCCGCCGAACTGCCGCCGAACCAGAGCGGGATGCCACCGGGCTGCTCCGGGATCAGCTCGCGCAGGCTCGCGCCGGCGTTCTTCAGGTCGTAGAACTCGCCCTTGTGGTCGAAGACCTCACCGGCCGTGAGGCGCTTGACGATCGACCAGTACTCACCGCTGAGCCGGTACCGGTCGTCGTGCTCGACGTCCAGGCCGTACTCGCGCAGCTGCGCGGTCGAGCCGTTGACCACGTTGAAGCGCAGCCGGCCGCCGTGCAGCCGGTCGAAGCTGAGCGCCATCTTGGCCAGCAGGGTGGGCGAGATCAGCCCGGGGTGAACGGCCAGCAGCGGCTTGAAGGCCGGGGTGGTGGCCGCCGCGAGCGCGCTGCCGAGCGTCCAGACGTCGTGGAGGTCGGTCGCCAGCAGGGCACCCGTGTAGCCCAACCGCTCCACACTGCCGGCGAGTTGCTGCAGGTAACGCAGGTCCACCGGGCGGCGGCCGGCCGGCTCCCAGGGGTAGTGACCCTCGCGCGGGATGATGTACCAGAGGACTTCGGAGGGCACGCGTCAGACCGCCTTCGCGAGCGCGGCGGCCACCGGGGCCTCCAGGGCGGGCAGGTGGGCGTCGGCTACGGTCAGCGCGCGGTCGATGAAGCCCACCGTGCGGAAGATGTCCGCGGCCTCCTGCTGCTCGGCGACGAACCCGGCGGTGGCGGGCTCCAGTCGCCACGGCAGTGCGGCCAGCGCCGTCCGCCAGTCGGCGACCGTGCCGCCCAGTTCCCCGGCCGCGATCGCGGCGGCCTCGGCCGGGTGCGCGGCCGCCCAGGCGTCCGCGCGGCGCAGCGCGCCTGTGATCGCGGCGACCACCTCGGGACGCCCGGTCGCGAACTCGCGCCGGGTGAAGAACACCGAGCGGTCGGTGATGACGTCACCGGTGCGGATCAGCTCGCGGAGGTCCCCGCTGCGCCGGGCGGCGGCGAGTTCGGCGCCCTGCGCGATCCAGCCGGCGATCTCGCCCTCGCGCAGCCTCCGGGCCTGGTCCTCACCCGCCGCCGGGCGCACCGCGGTGACGTCCCCGCCGTACGTCAGCCCCTGCCCGTGCAGGGCCTTGGCGAGCAGGTGGGTCTGCCAGGAGCCGACGCCGAGGACGACGGTGCCGCCCCTGAGGTCCGCGACCGTCCGGACCGGGCCCGCGGCCGACACCAGCAGGGCGCCGTGGTCCGGGCGCGGCGCGGACACCGCCGCGTAGACCAGGTCGTGGCCGGCCGCCTGTGCGGTGATCGGCGGGGTGGAGCCGGTGCCTCCGAAGTCGATGGTGCCGTCGGCGAGCAGTGCGCCGGTGCGGGTGCCGTCGGCGTAGTGGTGGAAGGCACCGGTCTCGCCGAGCGGCGCCAGTTCCTCGTCCAGGTAGGGGAGCCGGGCGAGGTAGTAGAGCGAGGGGTTGCTTGCGTGGACGCCGAGGGTGACGGTCATCTGTTCAACTCCGGTGGTACGGGCTCGGTTCGGCCGGGGAGGTCGACGGGAGCGGGGAGGTCGGGTGACGGGAGCGGGGAGGTCGGGTGGTCAGTGGACGCCGAGGTCGGCCAGCAGCCGTCGGCGCAGTTCGGCGAAGGCCGGGTCGGCGGGGTCGCGCGGGCGGTCGACGGCCACCGCCTCGTCCCGGGCCACCAGACCGTCGCGCAGGACCACGACACGGTCGGCGAGCCGGACGGCCTCGTCCACGTCATGGGTGACCAGGAGCACGGCCGGGCGGTGGCGGCGGACCAGGTCGCCGACGAGGTCCTGCATGCGCAGCCGGGTGAGCGCGTCCAGGGCGGCGAACGGCTCGTCCAGCAGCAGGAGTCGGGGCTCACGGACGAGCGCCCTGGCGAGTGCGACGCGCTGCGCCTCGCCGCCCGAGAGGGTGGCCGGCCAGGCGTCGGCGTGCCCGTCCAGACCGACCTCTGCGAGCGCCTTCAGCCCGGTGCCCCGGGTCTCGGCGCCGCGCGGCAGACCGACCGTGACGTTGGCCAACACCCGCTTGGACGGGACGAGTCGGGGCTCCTGGAACACCACCGTACGGGCCGGAGGGACGAGCACCGTACCCTCGTCGGCCTGGTCGAGCGCGCCGAGGATGCGCAGCAGCGTGGTCTTCCCGGTGCCGCTGGCGCCCAGAAGTGCGACGAACTCGCCGCGGGCGATGGAGAGGTCGACTCCGTCGAGGACCGCCCGGGTGCCGAACACCCGGCGCAGGCCGCACAGATGGACCGCCGGGACGGCCTCCCCGGACGCGCCGACTGCGGGTGCGCCGTCGGGCGTGGCGGCGGGTGCGGAGACGGGTGCGCCGTCGGCCGTGGCGGCGGGTGCGCCGTCGGCCGTGGCGGCGGACGTCGTACGGGCTGCGGTCACGGTCATCGGGCTGCCCCCTGGACGGCCTGGCGCCACGGCATCAGCACCCGCTCCAGGACCCGGACGATGCCGTCCGCGGTGAGGCCGAGCACCCCGTAGACCAGGATGCAGACGGCGAGGACGTCGGTGCGGGAGTAGTTCTGGGCCTGGGCCATCAAGTACCCGATCCCCTCGGTGGAGTTGATCTCCTCTGCAGCGATCAGGGCGATCACGCTGAGCGTCATGGACAGGCGCAGCCCGGAGAGCAGGGACGGCAGCGCGCCGGGCAACACGACCGTCCGGACGATCGCCCAGCGGCCGAGGCCGAAACTGCGCATCGCCTCGACCAGTTTGCGATCCGTACTGCGGACCCCACCGGAGGCGGACACGTACATCGGAAAGCTGGTGGCGACGGCGATCAGGGCGACCTTCGCGGTCTCGGTGATGCCGAACCACACCATGAACAACGGGACGAGCGCCAGGAACGGTACGGTGCGCAGGACTTGGACGGCTGAGTCGAGCAACTCCTCTCCGAGTCGGGTGAATCCGGTGATCACCCCGAGCACCAGACCGGCGGACGCCCCGAAGAGCAGGCCGAGTCCGGCCCGGGTGAGGGAGACCGCCAGGGCGTCGGCCAACTGGCCGTTGCTCCACAACTCCCCCACCGCTTCCGCGACCTGGGCCGGCGAGGCGAGCACGTCCTGGGTCAGCGCGCCGGTGGCGGAGGCGAGTGCCCAACCTCCGAGCAGGGCCAGCGGACCGAGCGCGCGCAGGGTGGCGGCGAGCGCCCGCGGGCGGGGCCGGTGCCGTCTGCCGCGCGGGGCAACCAGGCCGGCGTCCAGTGCGGCCCGGGTGTCGCCGGGCACGTTTCCCGGCGCACCGCCGGATGCGGGTCCGGCTGCGGGCGAGGCTGGGGACCCGGCTGCGGGCGAGGCGGGGGAGCCGGTTGCGGGCCCGGCTTCGGGTCCGCCTGCGCGGCCGGCGGCCACGTCCGATGCTGCGGTGGTCACTTGGCACCGTCCCCGAGCGTGTCGATGTCGATCAGGTACGGCTTGACGTCCACGAGCTGCTTGGTGACCTTCTGCTCGGCGAAGAACCGGGCGACCGTGCCGAACCGGACGGTGTCCGCGTCGGAGATGGCGTCGGCCGGGGCGCTCTGCTTGCCGACGTTCACCGCGACGTCCTTCTCCGCGGGGGTGACGGCGGTGGGGCCGGAGTCGGTGAAGACGTTGAGGTAGGCGGCCGGATCGGCCTTCTCCTTCCGGCCGTTCTCACGCAGGTAGGCGTAGAAGGCCCTGACCACCCCGGGGTGCTTGTCGGCGAAGCCGTTGCGCACGGCCCAGACGGCGTAGTTGTCGGAGCCCACCTCCCGGCCGTTGACCAGGAAGTGCGCGCCGGCGTTCGCGACGGCGGGCGTCGAGAAGGTGTTCCAGGTCGCCCAGGCGTCCACCTGGCCGGAGTTGAACACGCCGGAGGTCTGGTCGGCCCGCAGGTAGACCCGCTCCACCTTGTCCGCGGGGACGCCGTTCTCGGCCAACGCCTTGAGCAGCAGGTACTCACTGGTTCCGCCCTGGGAGACGGCGACCTTCCGGCCCACCAGGTCCCGGACGGACGTGACGGGCGAGCCGTTCTTCACCAGGATCCCCTCGCCGACGCCGTCGGGCGCGGTCTGGGCGAACAGCTTGAAGCCGGGCTTCTGGGCGAGCGCGGCCACGGCCGAGGTGATCGAGCCCTGGGCGACGTCCAGTTGGTCGGCGGAGAGGGCCTGGGCGGCAGGAGCGAAGGGACCGGCGCTGCCGGTCCAGGCGACCTTGGCGTGGACGGCGGCCAAGGCCCGGTCCAGCGAGCCGTCCTTCTTGCCCAGGGCGAGGAACCCGTTGTTCCCCGGGTCGGGCAGGCGGAGCACCACATCGGCATTGCCGTCGGCCCCTCCACCGGCGGAGGCCTCGGTGCCGCCGGCGGACGAGCCGCAGGCGGCCAGGGTGGTGGAGGCGAGCAGCGCGGTGGCGGCGAGGGCCAGGCGGTGGGTCTTCACGGGGATCTCCAATGGGGTACCGGATGACAACTGACAACTTTCGAAATCTGTTATCTGAAAGCTGTTATCTGAAAGCTGAAAGTCGACATCTGAAAGTCGTTCGCCGAAGGCGGTTCACTGAAAGCCGTTCACTGAGGGCCGTTCACTGAAGGCCGGCGGCGCGGGCGGGGACGTCGAGGGGACCGCGGAGGCCCGCCGCCACGCCCGCCCGCCGCCGCCGGTCGAGCAGCTCACGGGCCGCGCGCAGCGGTTCCGGGTCCGCCCACGCCTGGACGTCCACCGGCGCGACGAGGAAGCCCCGTTCCCGCAGGAAGCGTTCCTGCAGTGCCAACAGCTCCAGCCGTTCCGCCGACAGGTCCAGGTGCAGGGTGCGGTGGCTGCCCGCCGCGTAGGCCCCGGCGACGCCCTCGGCGCCGGCCCCGGTCTCGGCCCGGAGGATCCGGGCCACCTCCGCCGGCCGCTCGGCCGCCCAGTCGGCGGCCTCCAGCAGGACGGCGAGGAAGCGAGCGACCAGCTCGGGGTGTTCGTCGAGCAGACGCTGGTGGACGGTGACCGGCCGGGGCGTCCCGTTGTTGACCCTGGCCCGACGGTCCGGCGCCGCATCCAACTCCACGGCCACCTCCGCGCCGATCCGGCGGGCCGCCTCGACGGCGAGCGCCCCCTTCACGTACACCGCGTCGACCGTGCCGTCCCGCAGCGCGGCCAGTTCGGCCGACCACTGCCCACCGCCGGGCACGGCCGGGACGTCGACGGGTACGGCGTCGTCGAGGGTGAGTCCGGCGAGCGCGAGGGCGCCGCGGAAGCCGGCCAGGGCCATGGCCCGCCAGAAGTCGATGCCTATTCCATGATGTGGGAGAGCCAGCCGCAGCCCGCGCAACTGTCCGGGCCCGGTGATGCCGCTGCCGGCCCGGACCAGGACCACCTGGCGCTCCTCGATCCAGGTGAGGCCGATCAGCCGGGTCGCCGCACCCCGTGAACGGGCCCACAGCGCGGGCACGTTGCCGCCCTCCCGGAAGAGGCCGGTGAGCGCGTGCGTGTAGTGGTGGTCGGCGGCCTCCTCGGGCGGGGCGTCCTGGAGCGAGCGGACGGCGATCCCGTCGGCGGCGAACTCACGGGCGAGCCACCCCCGGTCGGCGGCGATCCCGGTCGCGGTGGGCACCGGGCAGCGGGTGAACCACAGGGTGTCGGGAAGGGCGGAGGGACCGGTGGAGGGGCCGGTGGAACGACTGGACACGGGGCTTGGTCCTCTACGAAGGTCATGGAGGCGAGGAGAGCGAGGCAGGCACGGCAGGCACGGCAGCCAACGGAAGCGATCGGCAGACTCCGACGGCCGCCGAAAGGGAGCGGATCCGGGCACGCCCCCGGCGAGCGCGCCGCCGGGAGGCGGAAGGATCGCGCACCGCGGGAACGGTGGTGGCGCGACGCAGAGTCGGCCGATCAACCGGTCAGCGGATCAGCCGGTCAGCGGATCACCGGGTCGACAGATCAGCCGGTCAGCGGATCAGCGACAACACGCACGGGAGGGGAGACACCGGCGGAACGTCACGGCACTGCTCCTTCCCGCGAGTCGGGCCATCCGCGCCGCCCGGTCCTTGGTGCCGTTCGGTGCGTTGCGAGGAGCGTTCCACGGCCGTCGATCCGGAATCAAGCCTTTGCCACATGGTGGGATCAGTTGTTCATCAATGCCATTCCATTGCAACGTCATCGACACGTTCCCGCAGCACCGGCTGCCCTACGCTGAGACTCCCTCCGGCGGTCCGACCGGAACCCGAACCGAAACGCGAGGTGTCATGGCCGAGGCCGCCACCGCCGTCCAGAACCCGCCGGCCGGTGCGCAGGCGGTCCAGCGCGCGCTGGGGTTGCTGCACTGCTTCCACGACAACGGCCCCGACCTGAGCGCCTCCGACCTGGCCCGCCGGATGGGCCTCTCGGTCTCCACCGCGCACCGGCTGGCCCGCACGCTGGTCAGCGCCGGGTTCCTGGAGCAGGACGGGCAGAACGCCCGCTACCGGCTCGGCCCGGCCGTCGCCGAACTCGGCCAACTCACCTTCCACCAGCGCGGACTGCACCTGGCCGCGCCCGAGCTGGAGCTGCTCTCCCGGCGCACCAAGGCGACGGCGGACCTCGCGATCCGCAGCGGCCCGCACGCGGTGATCCTGGTCGGCGGATCGGTCCGCCCCGACACCGGGCTGGGCCTGCGCCGCCCGCTGCACTCCACGGCGCTCGGCAAGGTCCTGCTGGCCTGGCCGCGCCCGGGCCGGGCGGCGACCTCGGCACTCGGTCCGCTACGCCCCTTCACCGACCGGACGATCACCGAACCAGCCGTCCTGGACGAGGAGTTGGCGAGGGTCCGGGTGGCCGGGTACGCCCTCAACGACGGCGAGTCGGCCGACGGGGTGCGGACGGTGGCCATCCCCGTCCTGGACGGCGCCGGGCAGGCCCGCTTCGCGCTCGCGGTCCGCTCGACCCCGGCGCACCTCACCGACGACCGGCTGGACTGGTTCCTGGGCCACGCCCGCACCTGCGCCGACGCCCTCTCCGTACTCCTGCTGCCACCCGGCCAGCGGGCCTGACGACTCGTCACTCGTCACACAATGCACAGCGGCCGGCCGCCCGCCCCTTCAGGGGGCACGGGCGACCGGCCACTGGAGTCGGCGGCAGCGATCAGACGACGGCCGGGGTGTACTTGTAGCCGACCCGGCGGACCGTCACGATCGTGTCGCGGTAGACGGATCCGAGCTTGCGGCGCAGCCGGGCCACGTGCACGTCGACCGTCCGGCCGTCCCCGACGTGGCCGTAACCCCAGACCGCGGAGACCAGGTGATCCCGGGTGTGCACCCGCTGCGGGTGCTCGGTGAGGTGGGCCAGCAGCTCGAACTCCAGGTAGGTGAGGTCGAGCAGCCGCCCGTCGACGTAGGCGTTGCGCCGCTCGGTATCGACGCTGATGCCGCGGCCCGCGGGACGCACCGGGCGGACACCCGCCTGGGCCTGGACGCCGGGCCCGGGCGGGGTCGGGGTGACGGGCACACCGGGCAGGCCCGGGTCCCCCGCCGCCGAGCTCTCGGCGGGCACCAGCACCAGGTACCCGACCAGCGGGCTCCCGTTCGCACCGAACTGCGTGCCGTACTGGGCGAGCAGCCCCTGCGGCAGCACGCCCTGCGGCAGGGCGGCGACGACGGCCGCCCCTTCCGGCAGCGCGGCGAGCAGCGCGAGCGGGGCCGGCGGGGCGACCGCACCCGGCTGCGGCGCGGGGGCCGCCGCGGCGGCCGGGGCGACCCCCGGGCGGGCCGGTCCGGCGTGCGGCGGACGGACGGCCGCTCCGGGCCACCGGTCGGCCACCGAAG
>NZ_JBHWCL010000046.1:0-58383 GCF_042735125.1 Kitasatospora sp. NPDC059599
GCCAACGTCGAGCTGCCCCCGCCGCCGGCGGCGGCGGACTGCTGATCCCCGATCGGCACGTGATCCGGCCGTCCTGCCCCCCGACCAGTCGGCCGGGGGGCAGTTCGGCATCCCCGGAGGGCCGTCCGGGACCCCCGATCCACCGAAGGGTGATCCGCATGGTTTCGAAGAAGAGCGGAGCCGGTGTGGCCGCCGCCGTCGGCGCCGCGGTCCTGCTCGGCGCCGGTACGGCGCAGGCCGCCACCGCCCCGGCCGGTCAGGCCCCGGCCGGGCCGGCCACGTTGGCCAGGACGGACGTCGGCCAGGCCCTGAACGGGACGACCTCCGGGCTCGGCTACGGCATCGCGCCGATCAAGAGCCTGCGCCTGGACCCGTGGGCGAACTCCTCCGCCGACGTGCTCAACAACGGCGCGACCGTCCAGCCGGACCAGGGCCTCGCCCCGGTCGGCACCGGCACGCTGACCGGCCCGCTGAGCGCGGGCGGCGGCGTCAAGGACCTCCCGCTGGTCGGCGGGCTGACCGGCGTCCTGCCCGGCTGAGCGACGTCCTCCCCGGCCGGCCGGTGTCCTGCCCGGCCGAGCCGTCCGGACGCACCGGAGCCCGGCACCCGCGCGACGAGCGGGGTGCCGGGCTCCTGCCGTGCGGGGCGTCGCCGGGGCGGACCGGGCCGGCGCGGGATCCGGGATCAGAGCCGGGTCAGGTCGGTCAGTCCGGTCTGCCGGACGACGCCGGTGGCGGTGGCGGTGGTGGCCGCGGGGTCGGCCAGTCCGGTCTGCCCGACCACCTCGGTGGCGGTCGCGGCGGTGGTCGTGGTCAGGTCGCTCACCTCGTCGGTGACCGAGAGCCGGTGGTCGTCGCCGCCGAGGCTGGCGCTGGCTCCGGGGACGGCCTGCACGGCGCCGGTGAGCAGGCGCGGGTCGACCTCGCCCACCTTGAGCCGGCCGCCGGCGAGCTGACCGGCGCCGTCCTCGGCGAGCGAGAGCGGCTTGCCGAGGCTGACCCCGGGGGTGTCGGCGTGCAGCGGCGGGGCCGGCGCGTCCAGCAGCACCCGGCCGAGGTCGGCGCCCTGGTCGAGCAGCGGGAGCGGCAGCTCGGCCTTGGCGCTCGGACCGACCTTGCCGGTGCTCAGCTGCGGGACGATCCGCTCCGGGACCAGCTCGGTGCTGGTGCTGGTGGTGCGGCCCGGCACCGGCGGCATGAGCAGGGAGGTCGGGATGCCGGCCGAGAGCCGGCTGCCCAGCGGGGTGAGCGGCACCTCCGCCGGGACCTGCCGGGTGGCCAGCGCGTCCTCCAGGGCTCCGACCTGGTCGGGTCCGACCGGGGCGGCGGAGGCCGCCCCCGGGGAGGCGAGCACGCCCGCGCCGACCGCCAGAAGCATCGCGCCGGCCCGCTTGGAGAACTTCATGCTTTTCACCGTTCTGCTGTCCGTACTGGGGGACCACTGAGGAAGGGCTGCGCGGGCGCAGCCGGAAAGCAATCTGCCTCAACGAGCGAACGGGAGCACGGATTGCGCCGGTTAACCGGTTCGGCCTAATAATCCGACCGGAAACCATCCTGCGTCGCGCCTCCCGGACTCTTTTAAAAAATGCCCGTAACCTTCCGTGCCGTCATTCTTTGATCTGGACGTCAGTGACTGCAGACCGGGTCTGAGCGTTCTACGCGTTGTACGCAAGGAATCCAAGAGCATTTCAGAGAGGGATCTCCCCATGATCCAGAAGTCCTTCGCCGCCGCCGGCCTGGCCGTCGCCGCGCTGGCCGCCGCCGCCGCGCCCGCCTCGGCCATCGGTGACGCGGACGGTGCCGCCGCCTCCATCGAGGGCAACGGCGGCACCAACTTCACCGGCACGGTCGGGAACAACAGCCCGAACTTCCACTTCCTGGACAACGCGAACGTCTGCCTCCCCGAGATCCACAACATCGCCGTCGGCGTGCTCGGCGTGGCCGTCCCGGTCGAGGTCCCGATCGCCAACAGCGGCGGCAAGCAGTACTGCACCCAGGGCCAGGGCACGCAGAGCCACGGCGACGCGGGCGTGTCCCACCTGATCGGCTGACGCTCCGTTCAGCTCCCCCTGCCCCACCCCCTCTGATCCACCCCCGAATCGCTCCCCGATTCACCCCCGAGAGGAAAACCGGAAATGATCAAGAAGTCCCTCGCCGCCGCCGGCCTGGCCGCCGCCGCCATCGCGATGTCCGCCGGCTCGGCCTCCGCCATCGTCGACTCGGACGGCGCCGCCACCTCCGTCCAGGGCAACGGCGGCACCAACCAGACCGGCACCCACGGCAACGGCAGCCCGAACTTCCA
Source organism: Kitasatospora sp. NPDC059599 (assembly GCF_042735125.1). Taxonomy (NCBI): domain Bacteria; kingdom Bacillati; phylum Actinomycetota; class Actinomycetes; order Kitasatosporales; family Streptomycetaceae; genus Kitasatospora; species Kitasatospora sp. NPDC059599. The sequence continues at coordinate 2,303 of NZ_JBHWCL010000046.1, forward strand.
CACCCTGGACAACGCGAACATCTGCCTGCCGGAGGTCCACAACATCGCCGTCGCCGTCATCGGCGTCGCGGTTCCGGTCGAGGTTCCGGTCCTGAACAGCACCCCGAAGCAGATCTGCAACGTCGGCCAGAACACCCAGTCCTCGGGCGACGCGGGCGTTTCGCACCTGATCGGCTGATCACGGGGCACGGCACGGACGGAGGGCCCGGGGAGGAAGGTCTCCCCGGGCCCTCCGGGCTTGACGGACGAGGTGTCCGGCCGGCCGCGGCGACGCGGACCGTCCGGGTGACCGGCCGTCCGGTCCGGCGCGTGGGGCGCCCGGCCGGACGGCCTGATGTGAACACGTGTCAGAGCGCCCGCGGGGGCGCTCCCAGAGAGAGGGCAGAACCATGAAGAGCATGCTGGCCAAGGCCGCGCTGACCGCCACCGCCGCACTGGCGCTCGCGGGTGCCGCCACCCCGGCCTTCGCCCACGTCGGTCTGGCCGGTGGCGGCGAGTTCGCCGCCAGCGCCGACCAGCCGTTCCTGGCAGCCGGGGGCTTCGGCGTCGCCCACACCACCGACACCGCCGCCGGCGGCTTCGGTGGCATCGCCGTCACCTCCACCGACATCATCGGCGGCGGCGCGGGCTTCGCCCACATCAAGGGCTGGATGTAGCAGCACGAAGGCCGGGCCGCTCCCCGTGGGGAGCGGCCCGGCCTTCCGCTGTGCGGGTCCGCCGCGGGGCGGGTCCTACCGCCGTTCGAGCGCCGCGGCGGCCTCGACGGCCCAGTAGGTGAGGATCTGCCCGGCGCCGGCCCGGCGGATCGAGGTGAGCGTCTCCATGATCATCCGCTCCCGGTCGATCCAGCCGTTCGCGGCGGCCGCCTCGACCATCGCGTACTCGCCGGACACCTGGTACGCGGCGACCGGCACCGGGGAGGCGTCGGCGACCTGGCGCAGGATGTCCAGGTAGGCCATGGCCGGCTTGACCATCACCAGGTCGGCGCCCTCGGCGAGGTCCTGCTCCAGCTCGCGCAGCGCCTCGCGGGCGTTCGCCGGGTCCTGCTGGTAGCTCTTGCGGTCGCCCCTGAGCGAGGAGCCGACGGCCTCGCGGAACGGGCCGAAGAAGGCCGAGGCGTACTTGGCGGTGTAGGCGAGGATGCCCACGTCCTGGTGCCCGGCCTCGTCCAGCGCCCGCCGCACGACGCCGATCTGGCCGTCCATCATGCCGGAGGGGCCGACCAGGTGGACGCCGGCGTCGGCCTGCACCCGGGCCATCTCGGCGTAGCGCTCCAGGGTGGCGTCGTTGTCCACGCTGCCGTCGGCGGCCAGCACGCCGCAGTGGCCGTGGTCGGTGTACTCGTCCAGGCAGAGGTCCGACATGACCACCAGGGAGTCGCCGACCTCGGAGACCACGTCCCGGATCGCCTGCTGCAGGATGCCGTCCGGGTTGGTGCCCTCGCTGCCGGTGGCGTCCTGCACCTCCGGGACGCCGAACAGCATGACGCCGCCCAGGCCCGCCTCGGCCGCCTCCACGACGGCCTTGCGCAGGGTGTCCCGGCTGTGCTGGACCACGCCCGGCATCGAGCTGACCGGGACCGGCTCGCTGACGCCCTCGCGGACGAACAGCGGCAGGATCAGCTCGGCCGGGTGCAGCCTGGTCTCGGCCACCAGACGGCGCATCGCCGGGCTCTGGCGCAGCCGACGGGGGCGTACGTACGGGAATTCAGCGGACACGGCTTCTCTCTCCGAACGGTTGTGCAGTGCCGGGGGCGGCGACTCGCCACCCCCGGCCGGGGGTTGGGGCGGGCCCTCAGCGGGCCTTGCGGCGCGAACCCGGACGACGCTCGCTGGGCCGGTACACCGGCTCGCCGGCGGCCGTCGCGGTGTCGCGGCGCTTGGCCCCGAAGTCTGCCAGCGCCTGGGCCAGCGCGGTCGCCGACGGCGCCGGGGCCATCACGTCGACCCGCAGGCCGTGCTCCTCGGCGGTCTTGGCGGTCGCCGGGCCGATGCAGGCGATGACCGTGACGTTGTGCGGCTTGCCGGCGATGCCGACCAGGTTCCGGACGGTCGAGGACGAGGTGAACAGCACCGCGTCGAAGCCACCGCCCTTGATCGCCTCGCGGGTCTCGGCCGGCGGCGGCGAGGCGCGCACCGTCCGGTACGCCGTCACGTCGTCGACCTCCCAGCCGAGCTCGACCAGGCCGGCCACCAGGGTCTCGGTGGCGATGTCGGCGCGCGGCAGCAGCACCCGGTCGATCGGGTCGAAGACCGGGTCGTACGGCGGCCAGTCCTCCAGCAGACCGGCGGCGGACTGCTCGCCGGAGGGCACCAGGTCGGGCTTGACGCCGAAGTCCACCAGGGCCTGCGCGGTGGTCTCGCCGACCGCCGCGACCTTGATCCCGGCGAACGCGCGGGCGTCCAGGCCGTACTCCTCGAACTTCTCCCGGACGGCGCGCACCGCGTTCACCGAGGTGAAGGCGATCCACTCGTAGCGGCCGGTGACCAGGCCCTTGATGGCCCGCTCCATCTGCTGCGGGGTGCGCGGCGGCTCGACCGCGATGGTCGGCACCTCCTGCGGCACCGCGCCGTACGAGCGCAGCTGCTCGGACAGGCCGGTGGCCTGCTCCTTGGTGCGCGGCACGAGGACGTTCCAGCCGAACAGCGGCTTGGTCTCGAACCACGAGTGCGAGGCCCGGTGGGCGACCTGCTCGCCCACCACGGCTATCACCGAGGTCGCCGGGTCGACCGGGGCCGAGACCGGCGAGGGCAGCACCCGGGCGGCCTTGAGGTCGGCCGCGATCCCGGACAGCGTGGAGGTGAAGGTCCGCTGGCGGGTGGTGGTGCCGGAGAGCGTCGCGCTGAGCGCGGACTCCGGCTTGCGGCCGTTGGAGACCAGCGCGTTGGCGGTGGCCGGCAGCTGGCCCAGGGTGGTGCGGACGACCAGGGTGGTCTCCGGCGCGCCCAGGTCCACCGGGCCGCCGGACAGCAGCTGGGCGCCGTCCACGAACCGCACGTCGGTGCCGGCGCCGGCGCGCAGCGGGACGCCCGCGTACGCCGGGACGCCGACCGACTGGGCGACGCCCGGGATCACCTCGAAGGGGATCCCGTCGCCCGCGCAGCTGAGCATCTCCTCGGCGGCGCAGCCGTCCAGGCCCGGGTCGCCGTCGACGGTGCGGACCACGTGCTTGCCGGAGCGGACGGCTTCGGAGACCAGCTTGGCCAGGTCGAAGTCGGTGCCCTCGGCGACCGGGCTGTGCACCTGCACCGCGGACGGACAGTGGCTGCGCACGGCGGCGGCGGTCAGCGGGTCGGCGACCAGGACGTCGGCCGTGGACAGCACCTCGACCGCGCGCAGGGTCAGCAGGCCCGGGTCCCCGGGGCCCGCGCCCAGGAATGTGCACCGTCCGGTGGCGGGCTGCCCTGCGGGGAACAGGGCGTCGGTGGCGGCGGTGGGGCTCATCGGGCTCGCTCCCCCATCAGGGCGGCCGCGCCCCCGGCGAGCAGCCGGTCAGCCAGCGCGCGGCCGAGGGCCGCCGCCTGCTGCTCGGCGGACTCGTCGAGGACGATCGGACCGTTGGCGGACATCTTCAGCAGGGCGGAGCCGTCGGGGTCGCCGACCACGCCGTCCAGCCGCAGTTCGTTCTGCCGGCCCCAGGTGGCCAGCGCGGCCACCGGCGCCGAGCAACCGGCCTCCAGGGTGGCCAGCAGGGCGCGCTCGGCGGCCACGGCGACCCGGGTGGGGGCGTGGTCCAGGGCCGCGAGCGCGGCGGTGAGTTCGGTGTTCGCGGTGGTGCACTCGATCGCGAGCGCACCCTGGCCGGGGGCCGGGATCATCAGCTCGGGGTCGAGGTGCTGCGAGATCTCGGCGCCGCGGCCGAGCCGGTTCAGGCCGGCCGTGGCCAGCACCACCGCGTCCAGCTCGCCGCCGGTCACGAAGCCGATCCGGGTGTCCACGTTGCCGCGTATCGCGACGGTCTCCAGCTGGGCGCCGCGGGCGGTGGCCCAGGCGTTCAGCTGCGCCATCCGACGGGGCGAGCCGGTGCCGATCCGGGCCGTGCGGCCGGCCCCGGCGAGCTTCTCCACCAGCTCGTCCAGGTTCAGGCCCTCGGCCGCGACGAGGGCGTCCCGGACGTCCTCGCGCTCGGGGACGGCGGCCAGCACCAGGCCCTCGGGGGCGGCGGTGGGCAGGTCCTTGAGCGAGTGCACGGCGAAGTCGATCCGGCCCTCCAGCAGCGCGTCCCGCAGCGCGGACACGAACACGCCGGTGCCGCCGATCTGTGCCAGCGCCTCCCGGGAGGTGTCGCCGTAGGTGGTGATCTCGACCAGCTCGACGGCGCGCCCGGTGACCCTGGTCACCTCGCGGGCCACCATGCCCGACTGGGCCATGGCAAGGGCGCTGCGCCGGGTGCCGAGCCGCAGGGGCGCGGCGGCCGAGGGCTGCTCCGTGATCGGTTGACCATTCATGAGGTGATCGTCCCGGTGGTACTCGTGGGATGGCTGACGGTTCATCTGGTGCCCCCGGCGGAGGGCTGGGGCGCGCCGCCGACGGGCGTTCCGGACACGGCGTGCACGGCTGCCGGGTCGAGGTCGAAGAGTTCGCGCAGGGCGTCCGCGTAGGAGGCGCCGCCGGGCTCGGCGGCCAGCTGCTTCACCCGGACGGTCGGGGCGTGCAGCAGCTTGTCGACGACGCGGCGGACGGTCTGGCCGATCTCGGCGCGGGAGCGCTCGTCCAGGTCGGGCAGCCGGGACTCCAGCCGGCCCAGCTCGGCGGCGACCACGTCGGAGGCCATCGAGCGCAGCGCGACCACGGTCGGGGCGATCCGGGCGGCGCGCTGGGCGGCACCGAAGGCGGTCACCTCGTCGGCGACGATCCGGGTGACCTCGTCGACGTCGCCGGCGCCGGGGGTGGCGGCGTGCGCGTGGGAGAGGCTCTCCAGGTCGACCAGCAGGGCACCGGCCAGCTCGTGCACGGCGTGGTCGACGTCGCGCGGCATGGCCAGGTCGAGCAGGGCGAGCGGTTCGGGGGCCGTGCGGAGGGCGACCGCGGCGGCCACGTCCGCGGCCCTGATCACCACGCCGGCCGCGCCGGTGCAGGAGATCACCAGGTCCACGTCGGCCAGCGCCTCCGGCACCTTGGCGAGGTCCAGGGTGCGGGCCACGTCCGGGCCGAGGATCTCGACCAGCCGCTCGGCGCGGGCCGGCGTCCGGTTGGCGATCAGCAGGTCGGTCACGCCGGAGCGGACCAGGGTGGCGGCGGCCAGCGAGCTCATCGAGCCGGCGCCGACCACCAGCGCGCGCTTGCCGGCGATCTCGCCCGCGCCCGCGGCGACCTGCTCCAGGCCGAAGGTGACCAGCGACTGGCCGGCCTTGTCGATGCCGGTCTCGCTGTGCGCCCGCTTGCCGACCCGCAGGGCCTGCTGGAACAGCTCGTTCAGGCCGCGCCCGGCGGTGTGCTCCTCCTGGGCCTTGGCCAGCGCGTCGCGCAGCTGGCCGAGGATCTGGCCCTCGCCGACCACCATCGAGTCCAGGCCGCAGGCCACCGAGAAGAGGTGGTGGACGGCACGGTCCTCGTAGTGGACGTACAGGTGGGAGGTCAGCTCCTCCAGGTCCACCCCGCTGTGGTGGGCGAGCAGCAGCGACAGCTCGGCGACGCCGGCGTGGAACTTGTCCACGTCCGCGTACAGCTCGATCCGGTTGCAGGTGTTGACCAGCGCGGCCTCGCCGACGGTCGCGGTGGCGGCCGCGTCGTGCAGCAGCCGGGTCGGCACGTCACCGGTCAGCGCGGCGCGTTCCAGTACCCCGACCGGGGCCGTGCGATGGCTCAGCCCTACGACGAGAAGGCTCATGCCCGCCCCTCACAGCTCTCGGTGTTCATGCGGGCATCACCGCGGAGAGATCCCCGTCGCCGCCCTTGGCGGACTTTCCCTTGGCCGGCTCGGCCGGGTCCTTGGCGACCGGCTCGGCGGTGCCGCGGCCCTTGCCGCTGCCGCCGGCCGCGCGGCGCAGCTTGGCGGCGGCGGCGCGGACCGGGCCGGGGGCGCGGTCGAGCACCGACTCGGCGCGGTCGTCCGGCTCCTCCCCGGCCTTGCGCTGCTCGTGGAAGGCGAGGATCTGCAGCTCGATGGAGAGGTCCACCTTGCGCACGTCCACGCCGTCCGGGACGGTCAGCACGGTCGGGGCGAAGTTCAGGATGCTGGTGACGCCCGCCTCGACCAGCCGGTCGCAGACCTGCTGGGCGGCACCGGGCGGGGTGGTGATCACACCGATGGAGACGTGCTGGCTCTCCACGATCGACTCCAGCTCGTCCATGTGGCGCACGGGCAGGCCGGCCGCGCTGCTGCCGACCACGTTCGGGTCGGCGTCGAGCAGGGCCGCGACCCGGAAACCGCGGGAGGCGAAGCCGCCGTAGTTGGCGAGGGCGTGGCCGAGGTTCCCGATGCCGACGATGACGACCGGCCAGTCCTGGGTCAGGCCGAGCTCGCGGGAGATCTGGTAGACGAGGTACTCGACGTCGTAGCCGACGCCGCGGGTGCCGTAGGAACCGAGGTAGGAGAAGTCCTTGCGGAGCTTGGCCGAGTTCACGCCCGCGGCGGCGGCCAGCTCCTCGGAGGAGACGGTCGGCACCGAGCGCTCGGAGAGCGCGGTGAGGGCCCGCAGGTAGAGGGGCAGGCGGGCGACGGTCGCCTCCGGGATGCCCCGGGCACGCGAGGGTCGGCGCGCGGCGCCCTGGTCGGGCGTCTGCGAACTGCTCTGTGGTGATCGGCCGATTGCCACGGTGCTCCTGTGGGTGAAGCTGGGCTTTGGCAGCCAGGCTATGCGTTTGTGAACGTGTGCACAAAGATGGTGTCCGATTTGTCCCCGCACAGTGATGCGCATCACGCCGTCGAACCCATAGCACCGGCCCGTGTCAGCACGACCTCCGGGGCCTGGGAACCGGGCAGCCAGGGGCCGTACGGGGCCTCCCGGCGCAGCAGCGGGACGGCCGCGCCGGACGGGCGGGAGCGGGCCCGGCCCAGCCGGGGCCAGGGCACCCGGGCCGCCTCGCGCAGCGGGCCCGCCCAGTCGTCCGGCGGGCAGGACGGGTCGCCCAGGCAGTGCCGCAGCAGGTCGGCCGTCACGCGGGCGTCGCCCAGCGCGGTGTGCGCCGGGTACCAGCCCAGGCCCGCCGCCTCCGCGCAGGCCGCCAGGCCGTGACTGGGGGCCTCCGGCAGGTGGACGCGGGCCAGCCCCATCGTGCACAGCAGTGGGCCGGACGGCAGCGCCACCCCGATCCGGGCGAACTCACGGTCCAGGAACGCGTGGTCGCAGCTGACGTGGTGGCCGACCAGCACCCGGCCGGCCAGCAGCTCCAGCAGCCGCGGGGCGACCTCGCGGAAGCGCGGGGCGCCCTCGACGTCGCACTGGCGTATCCGGTGCACGTGGGTCGGGCCGACCGGGCCCAGCGGGTCCAGCAGGGTGGCGAACTCGCCCTCGGGGCGCAGCCGCTCGTCGAGCAGCACCACCGCGACCTCGACCACCCGGTGCCGCCACGGGCTGCGGCCGGTCGCCTCCACGTCCACCACGGCGAAGCCCGGGGCCCCGGACGGGGCTTCGGGCGTCCCAGGGGTCGGGCCGGGAAGCATGGCGGCACTCCTCGTGTGCTCAGCCCCCCTCGGGCGCAAACGCGTTCGATCGTAAGCCGACCAACCGGCCCCGTCCCAAGCCGAAACGGAGTGTCTTTGGCAACGATTCGGCGAAGCGCCCCCGCCGATCGACGGGGGCGGCGCCCCCGCGCGGACGGCCGGTCAGCCGCCCAGGGCCGCGCGCAGCCGACGCTCGTCGACCCGCCAGAAGTCGTGCTGACGGCCGTCGATCAGCGTGACCGGGATCTGCTCCCAGTAGCGGCGGTACAGCTCCTCGTCCTGGGTGATGTCCTTCTCCTCGAAGGACGCGCCCAGCTCGCCCGCCACCCGGACGATCACCTCGCGGGCCTCGTCGCAGAGGTGGCAGCCGGGCTTGCCGACCAGGGTCACGGTCCGGTCCGCGGGCCGGGGGCTCTTACGTCGCAGCAATGGGCTCACCGCCCCATTCTGCGCCACCCGGCCGCCCGCCCCCGGGGCGGCCGGTCGAGCTGTTCACCTCACGGGCACGGCACCGTCACGGCCGCTCCGCGCCCGGCTGGCTATGCTCGATGCCATGGCCGTGCTCCGAAGGCTCACCCAGGCAAGACGCTCCACCGGCGAGCGGAGCGCCCTGGCCGGCGAGGCCGCCGCCGAGGCCGCCGAGGCCGCGCTGCGCGCCGAGCCCGCACCCGCTCCGGACGCCCCCGCGACGGACGCGCCGACCGCCGGGGCCCGGGGCACCGACGGGGACGCCCCCGCCACGGCCAAGCCCGCGAAGGCCCCCAAGGCCCCCGCCGAGAACCACACCCCGGACCCGGACGATCCCCGCGCCGCCGCCTTCTTCGACTGCGACAACACCATCCTGCGCGGCGCCGCGATCTTCTACCTCGGCGTCGGCCTGTACCGCCGCGGCTTCCTCACCCGCCGCGACATCGCCCGCTTCGCCTGGCAGCAGGCCTGGTTCCGGCTGCACGGCGCCGAGGACCCGGACCACATCTCGGACGCCAAACACACCGCCCTCGGGATCGTCGCCGGAAAGCGCACCGCCGACCTGGAGGAGATCTGCGAGCAGATCTTCGAGGAGGTCGTCGCCGACAAGATCTGGCCCGGCACCCGCGCCCTGGTCCAGATGCACCTGGACGCCGGCCAGCGGGTCTGGCTGGTCACCGCCGCCCCGCTGGAGGTCGCCCGGATCATCGCCCGCCGACTCGGCATGACCGGCGCGCTCGGCACCGTCGCCGAGGCCCGGGACGGCCTCTACACCGGCGGGCTGGTCGGCGACCTGCTGCACGGCCCGGCCAAGGCCGCCGCCGTGCGCGCGCTGGCCCGCCGCGAGCGCCTCGACCTCGACCGCTGCGCCGCGTACAGCGACTCGGCCAACGACATCCCGATGCTCTCGCTGGTCGGCCACCCGTACGTGGTGAACCCGGACGGCGCGCTGCGCCGCCACGCCCGGGCCCAGGGGTGGCGCGTCCGGGACTTCCGCACCGGGCGCAAGGCCGCCCGGGTGGGGCTGCCGGCGGCGGCCGCGCTCGGGGTGGCGGCCGGCGCGACGGCGGCCGCGGTGGCGTTGCACCGGCGTCGTCGGCGCGCCTGAAGCCCACCCGAAGCCCCCGGGGTCCTTCGGATTCCCTCGCTCCGCCCCCTCCCGCTCCCTCCCCCCGGCCCGTTCGGGTGCTCCCGCAGGGTCACCCGGCGGGCTGGGCCGCACGGGTGACTTGGTGTCAATCAGGCCTCTGGCCTGGCCGCTCGTACGGGCGAACTCCCTTTCCCGACAGGACGGTCCGGACCCCCTGACCGAACCTGTCAGCCGGTGACCGGTTCTGATCGTTCGCCAGGCCGGGAAAGTCAGGGGTTGCCGAGCCCCAAGGCTGGGAAACCACCCGCCACGCCGCCCAATTGGTCACCCTGGGCGCCTGTTCGATCACGTTGAGCTGGATGAACGATGACAGCTCCGGTCAGTGTCAGCCGAATATGCGCAACAAATGGATCCCAAACGACCACTTCGACCACACGGTGTAGCTGTCATTGCACAAAGCGTTATTCTCTCCTGGATGCACGTCTCCACGCGTCCCGCTCGAACGGACGCTTCGGGGAGTGCTCTCCGCGCAGGCGGAGGTGATCCGTCCACAGTTCTGCCTCTGGGAGTCCCGTGTACCCACCCGTCCGGAACGACGCGCCTGCACCCTCCCGCCCGTCGTCCGCGCCCCTGCGCCCGCGCACCGGCCACCGCGGCCGGGCCACCACCGAGCGGCAGATCTCCGCCGGCCTGGACCTGCTGCGCACCCTGCTCCGGAGCCAGCTCGCCGCCTCGCCCCAACTCGTTCCCGCCGGAGGAACGTTCGGCCACCCGACCGGCCCCGGCCTGGCGCTGCGCACCACCGCCGCCGGCTCGGCCGGCACCGGGTCGCGCGGCCGCAGCGGCAGCACCGGCGCCGGGCGCGGCCGCACCCGGACCGCGGCCGGCACCGGCTACGAGACCGAGCACAACCCGATCATGGAGCTGGTCGAGCAGGCCCAGGCCGGCGAGAGCGAGGCCTTCGGCCGGCTCTACGACCACTACGCGGACACCGTCTACCGCTACATCTACTACCGGGTCGGCAGCCGGGCCACGGCCGAGGACCTCACCAGCGAGACGTTCCTGCGCGCGCTGCGCCGGATCGGCACCTTCACCTGGCAGGGCCGGGACTTCGGCGCCTGGCTGGTCACCATCGCGCGCAACCTGGTCGCCGACCACTTCAAGTCCAGCCGCTTCCGACTGGAGGTCACCACCGGCGAGATGCTCGACTCGAACGAGTGCGAGCGCAGCCCGGAGGAGTCGGTGCTGGAGTCGCTCTCCAACGCCGCCCTGCTGGACGCGGTGCGCCGGCTCAACCCGCAGCAGCAGGAGTGCGTCACGCTGCGCTTCCTGCAGGGGCTCTCGGTCGCCGAGACGGCCCGGATCATGGGCAAGAACGAGGGCGCCATCAAGACCCTCCAGTACCGCGCCGTACGCACCCTGGCACGGCTGCTCCCGCCCGACGCGCGGTGAGCCGGCCGTGACCGAGGGGGACACCGCCGGACGGCCGCCCGGCCGGCCGTCACCGTCCGCGCCCGACCGACACGTCAGAGTGAACGGTCGATCCGATGATCAGCCGTGCGTAACCGACCGCCCGTACCGATCGTTGGCCAACGTGCAAGTCTCCACCAGGCGTACGGTCAAGCCGAATTGCGACCTGTCACCCGATGGAGTGGCTTTGGCCAGCCGGGGCAACCGTCCGGCAGGCCGGGGTGTCGACAACGACGAAGGGAGGTGTGGCCCGTGACGGCAAACGTGCTGGAGCACCGGCGGGCGAAGGCCTTCGCCGAGGCGCTGGAGGCCCACCGGACGGAGCAACGCGCTGCAACCGACGCGGAATCGGCCAACACCGCAGGCACCGGCTCCGGTTCGGCCGCGATGGCCGAACTGGTCGGCCTGACCGACGTGCTGGGAGCGCTGCCCGGACCGGTGCTGGACCGAGAGGTCCGGACGGTCCAACGCGCCCAGCTGATGGCCGCGTTCGAGCAGGCCCTCGCCGGCGGACCGGGCGCCGCGGTACCGCGCCAGCGGCGCCACCGGGCGATCCGGACGGCCCCGCGCGGCCGCTGGAGCCGCCGGTTCGCGATCGGCGGACTCGTCGCCGGGCTCGCCGTCGGCAGCCTGGCCGGTGCCGCCGCCGCGAGCACCGGCGCCGTTCCCGGGGACACGCTGTACGGGCTGAAGCGCGGTCTCGAAGGGCTCCGACTCGACTTCGCGGGCTCCGACTCCGAGCGCGGCGAACTGCTGCTGGACAACGCCGCCACGCGGCTCGGCGAGGCCAAGGTCCTGGTCGGCCGCACCGGCCCGGCGGGCGGGCTCAGCCCGGCCACCGTCGAGCAGGTCCGCCGCGCCCTGGACGACATGCACGCCGACGCCCTCAAGGGCCGCGAGCTGCTGCGCTCGGTCTACCGCAGCAACGGCTCGCTCGACCCGATGCGCGCGCTGGCGGGCTTCGCCCACGACGAGGACGGCCGCTGGACCGAGCTGCAGGGCAAGCTGCCCGTCCAGCTCACCCAGCAGGCCTCGTTGGTGAACCAGCTGTTCGACGACATAAGCGAGGACGTCGCGCCCCTGCGCCTGGCCCAGCCCCCCGCCAAGAGCGGTGGCACGGCCGGCCCCGGAGCGGGCGACGGCTCCTCCGACTCGACCGGCGGCGCCCCGGCCGGTGCCCCGGCCGCGGGTTCCGGTGCGCCCCAGGGCGGCGGGCAGGCCCCCGGCGGCGGCGCCACCGGCGGCAACCGCCCCGGTGCCACCGACCACGCCCCGGCCGACCCCGGCGCCGGCGCGACCGGCGGCAGCGGCAAGGGCGCGGGCCTGCCCAGCGCCCTGCCCACCAGTGCCCCGGACGCGGTGAACGGGCTGGTCGGTGACCTCACCAGCGGGCTCACCGGCGCCAAGCCCTCGCCCAGTGCCGACGCGGCCCCGCCGCAGGCACCGCAACCGTCCGGCACACCGGGCGCCCCGGACGCGGCCCGGCAGCAGGGCGTCGAGGTGCCCCCGCTGGTCCCGGGCCTGCTGCCCGGGCTGAGGATCCTCGGCGGCTGACCGGCCGGCCGGGGCACGGGAAGGGCCCGGCGGAGTGCGATATCCGCCGGGCCTTCTCCACCGGCCCGTCCGGAGCGGCGGGCCCACGAAGGCCCCACGCCCGACGGGCCGGAACAACACCGGGCCCGAGACAACACCGGGCCCGGGACGACACCGGGCTCAGAAGAACACCGAACGGCGCTGCACCAGCAGTTGGTAGAGCGTGTGCTGAATGGTCTCGCGCACCTCGTCCGCCAGGTCGAAGACCAGCATCGGGTCGTCCGCCGCCTCCGCCGGGTAGCCGTCGGTGGCGATCGGCTCACCGAAGCGGATCGTCCACTTGGTCGGCAGCGGCAGCATCCCGAGCGGTCCCAGCCAGGGGAAGGTCGGCGTGATCGGCACGTACGGCAGGCCCAGCAGCCGGGCCAGAGTCTTGACGTTGCCGATCATCGGGTAGGTCTCCTCCGCCCCGACGATCGAGCACGGCACGATCGGCACCCGCGCCCGCAGCGCCGAGGCCACGAAACCGCCGCGGCCGAAGCGCTGGAGCTTGTAGCGCTCGGAGAAGGGCTTGCCGATGCCCTTGAAGCCCTCCGGCCAGACCCCGACCACCTCGCCGCGCTCCAGCAGTGCCTGGGCGTCCTCGTTGCAGGCCAGTGTGTGGCCGGCCTTGCGGGCCAGCTCGTTGATCCCGGGCAGCACGAAGACCAGGTCGGCGGCGAGCATCCGCAGGTGCCGCCGCTCCGGGTGGTGGTCGTGGATGGCGACCTGGGTCATCAGCGCGTCCAGCGGGATCGTCCCGGAGTGGTTGGCGACGATCAGCGCGCCGCCCTCGGCCGGGATGTTCTCCACGCCCTGGACCTCGATCCGGAAGTACTTCTCGGCAAGCGGGCGCAGCAGCGAGAGCAGCACCTCCTCCGTGAGCTCCCGGTCGAAGCCGAACTCGTCGACCTCGTAGTCGCCGGTGACCCGACGGCGCAGGAAGGCCAGGCCCTCGGCGGCGCGGCCCTCCCAGCCCTTGCCGAACAGCCGGGTGGCCGTCGGGCCGAGCGGCCCGGACAGCGCCCCGCCGACGGCGCCGGCGAGCCGGTCGGCCAGGCCGGGTCCGTCGGACGCGGTCCAGCTGGGGGCGGACTCGATCGGGATGACCTTGGCCTCGCCCGGCGCGTTCTCGGCTGCGGCGTTCATCGCGGGTTTCAGCTCCTCGGTCGGCGGGGGCGGTTCGGTACGGTGCCCGGTGCGGCGGCGGGGCGCGCCCCCTCCGGGCCGAGCAGGGCGGTCAGCCGGTCGGTGACGGCGGCCAGCCGCTCGGGCGGCAGCAGGCCCGGGCCCCGGGCGGCCGCGAAGTCGGCGAAGGCCTCGGGGGTGGTGAACGCCGGGCGGTAGCCGAAGGTCTCGCGCAGCCGCGTGGTGTCCACCACCCGGCCGTGGGTGAGCAGTCGCAGCTGCTCCGGGGAGACGTCCACCAGCCTGGTCTGCCGGGCCAGGGCGGCCATCCAGCTGACCGCGGGCAGCAGCAGCGGCAGGGTGGGGCGGCCGAGCCTGCGGGCGCACTGGGAGAGCAGCAGGACGCCCTCCCCCGCCACGTTGAAGGTGCCGGTGTTGACGGTGCCCGGCTCGGGCTCGCCGACGGCCCGGCAGAGCACGGCGACGGCGTCGTCCTCGTGGACGAACTGCAGCCGCGGGTCGTAGCCGAGGACGGTCGGCAGCACGGGCAGCGCGAAGTACTCGCTGAGCGGGGTGTCGGCGGCCGGGCCGACGATGTTGGCGAAGCGCAGCACCGTCACCGCGACGTCCGGGCGGCGCCGGGCGAAGCCGCGGACGTAGCCCTCGACCTCCGAGGCGTCCTTGGCGAAGCCGCCGCCGGGCGGGGTCTTCGGCTGGATCCGCTCGCTGAACACCGCCGGGTCGCGGGGCGCGGAGCCGTACACGCCGGTGGTGGACTTCACCACCAGCCGGCGCACCGCGGGCGCCTTCTGGCAGGCGCCGAGCAGTTGCATGGTGCCGATGACGTTGGACTCCTTCACCGCGGAGCGGTTGGTGGAGCCCAGGCCGGTGGCGCTGACGCTGAGGTGCACGACGGTGTCCACCTGGTGCTCGGCGAGCACCCGGGACAGCGCCGGGCGGCGCAGGTCGAGCTGGTGGAAGCGGTAGGGCGCGGCCGGACCGGCCGGCTCCTCGGGCGGCACCCGGGGCGGCTGCACGTCCACCCCGACGACCAGGTCGACGCCCGGACGGCGGCGGACCTCGGCGGCGAAGCGGGCACCGAGATGGCGTGCCACGCCGGTGACGAGCACGACCACGCCCACGGTGCTGCACCCCATTCCCTCGACCCGAGCGGCCTGCGTGCACGGTACCGCGACCCCGTACCGAGCCGTGAAACGACACCGCCCGCCCGGGCCACGAGGGCCCGGGCGGGCGGTGGAAGCGCTGGGCGCGCGGGGCGCGGCCGGGGGCGCTTACTTCTTGTTGCGACGCTGCACGCGGGTCCGCTTCAGAAGCTTGCGGTGCTTCTTCTTGGCCATACGCTTGCGACGCTTCTTGATGACAGAGCCCACGGAACAACCCTCGCTCACTGAGACTCTCGTCCGTGAGAGACGGAGTCCATACGACTGACGTGAGGGCCTAGCCTACCGTCCGTGTGGCCGGGGCTGTAAATCGTGCTCCCCGCAACCGGGAAACTCGCGGGAAATCCGGGGCGAACGGGGCCGGACCCGCGGCTGCGGATCCGGGCCCCGTCGGCCCTGTCCTACGCGCTCTCGAGCCGCACGTAGGACTCCTTGAGGTACTCGTGCACCGCCTGCTGGGGCACCCGGAAGGACCGCCCGACCCGGATGGCCGGCAGTTCTCCGCTGTGCACCAGCCGGTACACCGTCATCTTGGACACCCGCATGACCGCGGCGACCTCCGCCACGGTCAGGAAGACGACTTCCTGCAGGGGACGCTCCACGGAACTCATGACCATCACCCGACCCTTACCCGTGTGCAAGGCACCGGCTTCCCCTCCGGTGACTCCACCGGCACACGTGTATCCCCAGAGTAGTTATGGGTGGTACCAGTGGGAAGAGGGGAAGTGCAGTCCTCGTACGGTGAGAGATAGGACTGTTGCAGTACGTAGCCGATCGGCGGATGGCACCGCTCGCCGTACGCACGGCCGGACGGGTGGCCGCCGGGGGCGGCGGGTTCAGGCCAGCAGGCCGTGGTGGGGGAACACCGCGCGGCGGCTGGCGAGGATGGCCTGATCGAGCCGGTCGGCCGGATCGTAACCCGCGTCGAAGTCGCGCCAGGCCGGGCGGGCGCCGTCGGTCATCCGCAGCGGGGCCGGGCCGCGGGTACGGCGGTAGACCTCGGCGCGCCAGGACTCGGGGGTCTCGGTGGCCGGGTCGACGGGTCGGCCGGCCGCGGTGGCGACCAGGTGGGTCCAGGCGCGGGGGACGACGTCGACCACCGCGTAGCCGCCCCCGCCGGTGGCCACCCAGCGGCCGCCGGTGTGCCGGTGGGCGAGGTCGTGCAGTTCCTCGGCGATCAGCCGCTGGGCGTCCACGGTGACGGCGAGGTGGGCGAGCGGGTCCTCCAGGTGGGTGTCGGCGCCGTGCTGGGTGACCAGGACCTGCGGCCGGAAGGCGTCCAGCAGGTCGGGCACCAGGGCGTGGAAGGCGCGCAGCCAGCCGGCGTCGCCGGTGCCGGCGGGCAGCGGCAGGTTGGCGGCGGAGCCGGGGGCGTCCGGGCCGCCGGTCTCCATCGGCCAGCCGGTCTGCGGGAAGAGCGTGGCGGGGTGCTCGTGCAGCGACACCGTCAGGACCCGGGGGTCGTTCCAGAAGGCCTCCTGGACGCCGTCGCCGTGGTGGACGTCCACGTCGACGTAGGCGACCCGCTCGGCGCCGAGTTCGAGCAGCCGGGCGATGGCCAGCGCCGGGTCGTTGTAGACGCAGAAGCCGGAGGCCTTGCCGGGCATGGCGTGGTGCAGGCCGCCGGCGAAGTTGACGGCGTGCGGGGTCTCGCCGCGCCAGACCGCCTCGGCGGCGGCCACCGACTGGCCGGCGATCAGCGCGGAGGCCGAATGGACGGCGGGGAAGGACCAGTTGTCGTCGGTGCCGAGGCCGTGCCGGGGGTCGGTCAGGTCGGGGTGGGCGGCGGCGTGCTTGACCGCCTCGACGTACTCCCGGGTGTGCACCAGCTGCAGGGTGGACTCGCCGGCGGGCGGCGCGGAGCGGACGGTCACGCCGGGGCCGCCGTTCAGCCCCAGGGCCTCGACC
This sequence comes from Kitasatospora sp. NPDC059599, assembly GCF_042735125.1. Lineage (NCBI taxonomy): Bacteria > Bacillati > Actinomycetota > Actinomycetes > Kitasatosporales > Streptomycetaceae > Kitasatospora > Kitasatospora sp. NPDC059599. The sequence goes on from NZ_JBHWCL010000046.1 coordinate 18,726, forward strand.
AGGCGCATGGTGAGCGCCAGCCGGGTCGGGTCCATCGGGTGGCCGGGGCCGAAGTCGTAGGCGGTGACGGCCTCGTCCCAGAAGAGGTGCAGGCCGCAGGGGGTTTCACGCTCGGCTTCGGGCATGGCCTCCACCGTAGCGGGTGGCGGTGGCCGGGCCGCCGCCAGGGCGCGCCGGGGCGGCGCCCCGGCGCGGGTCGCACGGTCGGGGTACGGCAGTTGTGGTGCGGCTGTGGGGCAGCTGTGGAGGGGTTTTGTTGAGGCGGTACAGACAAACGCTTGGTGACTACATATCCTCTCCGCCATGAAGCCATTCAGCGTGCAACGCCTTGGGGTAATTCTCGCTGCAATACTGGGACTTGGCGTGTTCTTTGCCGCCCAGCCGGCCTCCGCCGCGGTCAACGGGACCAACTTCTCCGTCGACAAGTCGACGGCGAAGGCCGGTGACCAGCTGACCCTGACGCTGGCCCTCACCAACAACGAGACCAGCGACATCTACTTCGCCTACGAGTCCATCCAGCCGACCTGGCCGGCCAACCAGCTGAGCGGTGCCTTCACCGTCACCGGCTGCGCCGGCGACACCGTCGACTGCACGACGAGCGGGAACAGCGCCAGCTTCCACTTCAACGCGCCGATCGTGCCCGGCGCCACCAAGACCGTCACGCTCACCGTCAAGATCACCGACACCCCGCCGTGGGACGCCACCATCCCGTACACGGTGAACTGGGCGCCGTACGTCTACTACGAGTTCGGCCAGGTCGGCGGCACCTCCACCGCCCAGGACCAGGGCTGGGCCTACGGCACGGCCAACCTGGCGACCACGATCCTGGGCTGACCCCGGCCCGATCCTCCCCGTCCCCCGCCCCCGCCACCCGCCGTCACCCGGCGGGGGCGGGGGCCAACGCCGGTACCGGGGAGAAGCGGTCGGCCAGCGGCAGGACGGCGAGCACCAGCAGCATCGGGGCCAACAGCGCCCAGCGGTACGAACTCGCGTCGGCGATCGCACCGACCAGCGGCGAACCGATCAGGAAACCCACGTAGTTGAAGAGGTTGAGCCGGGCCACCGCGGCGTCCGAGTCGGCCGGGAACAACCGGCCGCCGGCCGCGAACACCTGCGGGATGATCGCGCAGATGCCGAAGCCGAGCACCGTGAACCCGGCGATGCCCGCCCAGGCGGCGGGCGCCACCGCGGCCACCCCGAAGCCCAGCGCGGCCAGCGCCGCACCGCCGCGGACCACCGGCACGGCGCCGAATCGCTGCACCGCCCGGTCGCCCAGCGCCCGGCCGACCAGCATCGCGACCATGTAGCCGAGGTAGGAGAGCTTGGCGAGGTCCTCGCGGCTGCCCAGACCGTCGGTGAGGTACTTGACGCTGTAGTTGGAGACCGAGGCGTCCGCGATGTACGCGAAGGCCATCGCCAGGCAGAGCGGCAGCAGCGGCCGCCAGGGGATCGACCGGGCGGCGGCCTCGGCGGCCTCCCGGACGGCGTCGCCGAGTTCGACCGGTCCCGCGAAGAAGGTGCCGGTGACCACCGCGAGCGGGGCGACCACCGCGGCGGCCGTGCCGAACAGCACCGGCAGACCGAGGTCGTAGTGCGAGCCGAGGCCCGCCAGGGACGCGCCGACGATGCCGCCGAAACTGAACGCGGCATGGAAGCCGATCATGATCGAGCGTCCGTAGCGGTGCTGCAGGCCCACCCCGAGCATGTTCATACTGGCGTCCAGCGCCCCCACCAGCAGACCGAACGCCCCCAGTGCGAGGGCGAGTTGCCACAACGCGTCGCCGAGTCCGACGGCCGCCAGGCTGAGGCAGACCGCGGGCTGGACCACCCGCAGCACGGCCCGCGCGCCGGTGCGCCGCACCAACTGCTCGGAGGTGATCGAACCGACCCCGGCCAGGATCGGCACGGCGGCCAGGAAGACCGGCAGCAGCCCGTCGCTCAACCCGTACCGGTGCTGGATCTCCGGGATGCAGGTGACCAGCAGCGCGAAGGTGGTGCCCTGGAGCAGGAAGCTGACGGCGAGCGCGGACCGCCCGGCCCTCAGGCCGGGCGGCACGGCGGACGGCGCGGCACTCATACGGACCTCCACACACGGGCCTCCTGGCGACCTCGCTACCGGCCGGTAGGACGATGTTGGCGAGAGCGTAGGCGGTGCGCCGCGATTGCGGGAGGGGTCGCGCAGGGACTTCTGCCGCGGGCTACTTCCCGCCGGAGGCCAGCTCCCGGGAGCGGTCCCGGGCCGCCTCCAGTGCACCCAGCAGCGCGGCCCGCACCCCGTGGTTCTCCAGCTCGCGGATCGCCGAGATGGTGGTGCCGGCCGGGGAGGTCACCGCCTCGCGCAGCTTCACCGGGTGCTCGCCGGAGTCGCGCAGCATCACCGAGGCGCCGATCGCGGACTGCACGATCAGGTCGTGCGCCACCTGCCGGGGCAGCCCGAGCAGGATGCCGGCGTCGGTCATCGCCTCGACCAGGAAGTAGAAGTAGGCCGGGCCCGAGCCGGAGAGCGCGGTGGCCGCGTCCTGCTGGGACTCGGGCAGCCGCAGCGCCTTGCCCACCGAGCTGAAGATCTCCTCGGTGCGCACCAGGTGCTCCTCGGTGGCGCACGAACCGGCCGAGATGACGCTCATCCCCTCGTCCACCAGGACCGGCGTGTTGGGCATCACCCGGACCACCGGGGTGCCCGCCGCCAGCCGCTCCTCGAACCAGGCGGTCGGGACACCGGCCGCGGCCGAGATCACCAGCCGGTCCGCGCCGACGTGCGGGGCCAGCTCCTCCAGCAGGGTGCCCATGTCCTGCGGCTTGACCGCGAGGATCAGGGTGTCGGCCAGCTTGGCGGCCTCGGCGTTGGAGACCGCCACCACGCCGTACCGGGCGGCGAGTTCGACCGCGCGCTCGGGGCGGCGGGCGGTCACCAGGACGTCCGCCGGGTCCTTGCCCGCCCGCAGCAGGCCGGAGAGCAGGGCCTCGCCGATCTTGCCGGTGCCCAGGAAGGCGATCTTCTGTCCGTGTGCTGCGCTGCTGCCCATGGTCCGCTCCTTGCCTCGCTACTGCGGCCATCCTCGCACCGCGCGGCGGGGCCGGGCGGGACCGTCCGGTCCGTGGTCGCGGGGCCCGCGGCGGCGGTCGCGGCGCGGCCGTGCCGGGCGATTCGGCCCGGCGGGACCCTAGGGAGAAAACCAGGGGCTTCCCCTATGGCCCCCGGCCCCGGGCGGGAGCACCGTTGAACCATGGCACACGACGAAATGTCCCGACGTGAGAACCGGCAACTCGCCGTCGCCTCGGCGACCGTGGGCCCGTGGCGGACCGCCGCGGGGGTCGGTGCGGTGGTGGGGGCGACAGCCCTGGGGATCGAGGCGATCTCCGGGAGCTGGTCGCTGAGCATGCTGGCCGGGCCGGCCGGCTGGGCCCTGTTCTTCTTCTTCCTGGTCGGCACCGTCGGTGGACAGCTGCGCCGCGACACCGCCGACCGCCGGCTGCGCCGGTGGGCGAACGACCACCCGTGGCAGTCGGCACTGCCGGCGGCCGGCGGACTGCTGGCGCTGAACACCCTGGCGCAGCTGTTCCTCGGCGACTCCGGGCTCTTCGGCGCCTTCTTCATCTCGCTGCTGCCCGCCGGCCTCCTGCTGGCGATCGCCGGGGTGGTGGGGTCGGTGAAGCAGGCCCGCGGCAAGTCCTGAGCACCGGCGCGGTTCCGGACGAAACGGGGTGAAGCGCCACCCGGCGGGCACGGGTCCACCACGTGGTGCGCCCCCGATCGGCGCATCGTCACACCCCGTCGTCATACTGGCGCGATGCCGATAGCCGAAGATCCGGAACCGCGCCCCACCAGGGGCGATGCACCGGACGGGTCCGACCCGTCCGGCACGGGCGCGAAGGACCCGTTCGCCGACCTCGTCCTGGACGACGACTTCGTCCGGGGCGCCACCGCCCAGGAGCAGAGCGGGCGCACCCGCATGCTCGCCGCCCGGTGGAAGCACACCCCGCCGGTCGACCCGGGCGGCCGCCGCTCGGTCAACGACGGCCCGGCGCCCGCGCGCCGCTTCGGCCGCAAGCCGAAGCCCCCGGCGGTCGACGCCTGGGGGAACCCGCGACCGCGCAGCTCGGCGTGGCGCACGCCGCTCTACGTCGCGCTGACCGTCGCCGTGCTGCTCGCGGCGCTGAACATCGACGGGCTGCGCAGCTGGTACCGGGACCACGTCGGCGGCACCGCCGCGGCCCACACCCCCGTGCCGACCGTCGCCCCCGAGACGGCCAGGCCGACCACCGCGGCACCGAAGGTCGACGACCAGCAGCCGACCGTCGCCCACCCCTGGGCCGGCTCCCCCGCCGAGGGCTGGCCGACCGGCGCCGAGGCCTTCGTCCTCCCCGAGGCGCAGGCGACCGGTGTCTTCAGCACCGCCCAGGTGGCCTCGCAGCTGCAGTCCGTCAGGGACTACCTGATCGCCGCCAACCTGGACCCCAAGGTGATCGCCGGAGGCCGGCCGGACGCCGCCCTGGCACTGCTGGAGCGGCAGGACCAGGACGGCGCGAAGTCCGCGCTGGAGCACCCGTCCAAGGAGAACGACCCGACCAACTGGTTCAGCCGCTTCGACCCGCGGGACGCGATCCCGGTGGGCGACACGGTCAAGGTCCAGGGCCGGATGACCTTCGAGGGCGACGGCGACAAGGGCGTCCTGATCCACACCGACTTCAGCTTCGTGTACGCGCTGCGCCCCGGCCCGGAGGCCGCCAAGCAGGCCGCGTCGCCCCGGCCGTCGGCCCCCGCCCCGCAGCCGACCGGACCGGCCGCTCCGAAGGGCGGCGGCACGGCCAAGCCGGTGGGCCTGGTCGTCCGGACGGACGACGTGGCCGGGGACACCTGGACCACCCGCACGATCGTCCGGCGGGTGGACACGTTCCGCTTCTACGACCCGGGGCGCTACCAGGTCCAGCCGAAGAAGGTCGTCTACGCCAAGAGCCAGACCGACCCGGCCAACTCGGCCTGCGACGTCTACGACGGCTTCTTCCACCCGCAGTTCGACCAGTTCGCGGCGCTGCAGCAGGACACCCCCGGCTCCCGGCCGACCGGGCCGGCCATCGACCCGTACGACCGCAGCAAGGACGTCGAGCAGACCGAGGGGTGCGGCACGATCAGCCGCAACTGACCGGTCAGCGCTTGCGCTTGCTCCGGCCCGGCGCCCTGCCGCCGGGCCGGCCGCTGCGGCTCGCCAGGCGCGTCTCGTACCGGGCGACGGCCCGCTCGTACGAGGCGCGCCGCACCGCCTCCCCGGGGGCCTCGACCAGGCTGCGGGCGAAGTAGGCGGCCAGGGCCCCGGCGCCGCCGATCAGCCAGACCGCGCCGAGCGACTTGTCCTCGGCCATCCAGCCGGTCAGCCGGTCCCTGCCCTCGGTGAGCACCTTCCAGGTGCGCAGGACGGACATCATCGAGCAGATCGCGATGGCGACGGTCAGCAGCCCGTTGACGAAGGTGCCGTTGTCGGAGAGCGCGATGCCCTCGACGCCGAAGCGCAGCAGCAGCACCACGGCCGCGGTCGCGACCAGGGCTCCGGCGGACACGCCGACCCGGCGCAGCCAGTAGCCGCCGTCCCGGTTCAGCCAGCTGGTGCCGAACCAGCGGATCGGCTCGGGCGCCGGGGCGCCGGCGACCTCGGGGGCGGGGGTGGGGGGCTGCTCGCTCACGCCGTCGATTATCACCCGACTGCCGCACACGGCGGAGGAGCCGTCCCGGTCCGCGGGACGGCTCCTCCGTTTCCGGTCGTCGGGACCGGTGGCACGCCGCGGTCGCGGGGCCGCTCCGGGCCGGTCTCAGCCGAGCTTGGTCACGTCGCGGACCGCGCCCTTGTCGGCGGACGTGGCCATCGCCGCGTAGGCGCGCAGGGCCTGGCTGACCTTGCGGTCGCGGTTCTTCGGCCGGTAGCCGCCCGAGGCCTCCAGGGCGCGGCGGCGCTCGGCGAGGACCTCGTCCGGGACCTCCAGGGAGATCGTCCGGCCGGGGATGTCGATGGCGATGGTGTCGCCGTCCTCGACCAGGGCGATGGTGCCCCCGGAGGCCGCCTCCGGGGAGGCGTGGCCGATGGACAGGCCCGAGGTGCCGCCGGAGAAGCGGCCGTCGGTGACCAGGGCGCAGGCCTTGCCGAGGCCCCGGCCCTTGAGGAAGGAGGTCGGGTAGAGCATCTCCTGCATGCCCGGGCCGCCCTTGGGGCCCTCGTAGCGGATGACGACGACGTCGCCCTCCTTGACCCGCTTGGCGAGGATCGCCTCGACCGCGTCCTCCTGGGACTCCACCACGACGGCCGGACCGCTGAAGGTCCAGATCGACTCGTCCACGCCGGCGGTCTTCACGATGCAGCCGTCCTCGGCGAGGTTGCCGTACAGCACGGCCAGGCCGCCTTCGACGGAGTAGGCGTGCTCGACACTGCGGATGCAGCCCTTGGCCGCGTCGGTGTCGAGCGACTCCCAGCGCTCGGACTGGGAGAAGGCCTCGGCGGAGCGGACGCAGCCGGGGGCGGCGTGCCACAGCTCGACGGCCTCGGCGGAGGGCGAACCGCCGCGCACGTCCCAGGTCTTGAGCCACTCGGCGAGCGAGTCGGAGTGGACGGTGTGGACGTCCTCGTTGAGCAGCCCGCCCCGGTAGAGCTCGCCGAGGATCGCCGGGATGCCGCCGGCCCGGTGCACGTCCTCCATGTAGTACGAGCCGTTGGGCGCGACCTTGGACAGGCAGGGGACCTTGCGGGAGACCGCGTCGATGGCCCGCTGGTCGAAGTCCAGCTCGGCCTCCTGGGCGGCGGCGAGCAGGTGCAGGATCGTGTTGGTCGAGCCGCCCATGGCGATGTCCAGGGCCATGGCGTTCTCGAACGCGGCGCGGGTGGCGATCGCGCGGGGCAGCACCGAGGCGTCGTCCCGGCCGTAGTGGCGGTTCGTGATCTCGACGACGGTCCGGCCGGCGTTCTCGTACAGCGCCCGGCGGGCGGTGTGGGTGGCGAGCACCGAGCCGTTGCCGGGCAGCGAGAGACCGATGGCCTCGGTCAGGCAGTTCATCGAGTTGGCGGTGAACATGCCGGAGCACGAGCCGCAGGTCGGACAGGCGTTCTCCTCGATGATCGCGATGTCCTCGTCGGAGACGTTCTCGTTCACGGCCTGCGAGATCGCGTCGACCAGGTCGAGCTTGCGCACGGTGCCGTCGACCAGGGTGGCCTTGCCGGCCTCCATCGGACCGCCGGAGACGAAGACGGTCGGGATGTTCAGGCGCAGCGCGGCCATCAGCATGCCCGGGGTGATCTTGTCGCAGTTGGAGATGCAGATCAGGGCGTCGGCGCAGTGCGCGTTGACCATGTACTCGACCGAGTCGGCGATCAGGTCGCGCGAGGGCAGGGAGTAGAGCATGCCGCCGTGGCCCATCGCGATGCCGTCGTCCACGGCGATGGTGTTGAACTCGCGCGGGATGCCGCCCGCCTGCTTGATCGCCTCGGACACGATCCGGCCGACCGGCTGGAGGTGGGTGTGGCCCGGGACGAACTCGGTGAAGGAGTTGGCGACCGCGATGATCGGCTTGCCGAAGTCCTCGCGGGCTACGCCGGCGGCCCGGAGAAGCGCCCGGGCGCCTGCCATGTTGCGACCGTGGGTGACCGTACGGGACCTCAGCTCGGGCACTGTGCTCCACTCCTTCGGGGCTCTCCTCGGCGCCCCGCCGCCAGGAGGGTACGGGGGCCGCTGTGGCTACCGAGCCTACGCCCGCCGTCCGCCCGGCGGACGGGCCGTCCGCGATGCGGTCAGGCGGCGGAGGGCCCCGCGCCCCGCGGCATCACTCCCCGGTGGTGGCCACCGTGAGGTCCAGGACGTACGGCTCGACCACCTGCCCGTCCGGGAACTCGGCGAGCAGCGCCGCGCGTTCGGCGGCCAGCAGCGGCTCGCGCCGCTCGGGGTCCAGCGAGGCGAAGAAGGAACGGGAGGTGAGGTTGTCGACCACCTGCTCCACCGGGACCTGCCGCTGCCAGCCCAGCTTGACGCGGGAGACCGCCAGCCCGGCGGCCGCGAAGGGAGCGGTCAGCTCGTCGACCCGGCCGTAGCCGTGGTAGCGGCCGGAGAGCGTGGCGGACAGCCGCTCGTCCCGGGCGCGGACCCACGGGACGCCGTCGTCGAAGATGTTCCACCAGGTGGCGAGCGCGCCGCCGGGCCGCAGCACCCGGATCGCCTCGGGCAGGGACTGCTCGGGCCGCGTCCAGTGGAAGGCCTGCGCGTAGGTGATCAGGTCCGCGGAGTCGTCGTGGAAGGGCAGGTCGTCGCCGCCCGCCCGGACCAGCGGGACCTGCGGTGAGACGGCCCGGAACCGCTCGGCCATCCCGGCCGAGGGCTCGACGGCGATGACGTCCGCGCCGCGGGCGGCCAGCAGCCGGGTGGCGATGCCGGTGCCCGCGCCGACGTCCAGGACCCTGGCGCCCTTCAGACCGCGGCCCCAGAGGCGTTCCAACTCGTCGAACAGCTGGTCCGGGTAGCCGGGGCGGCCGCGGTCGTACTCGGCCGCCACGGAGCCGAAGCTCCCGGCGAGCTCACGGAAGTTGCGAAGTTCGCTGAATTTCCGACCGTTCGTCACTTCTCCCCCTCGGTACGGCCGTCCGGCGCTCCGGCGCGCCCCGGGCACGACGGTCAGCGTACGTGCGAGGGGGTCGCCAGGTGCAGGCGGGTGAAGGCCAGCGCCTCGGCCAGATCGGCCTCACGTTCGGCGGGCGACGCCGAACGGCGGGTGTTGACCTCCAGCACCACGTGACCGTCGAAGCCGGTGCGGGCCAGGTGCTCCAGCAGCTCGGCGCACGGCTGCTTGCCGCGGCCGGGGATCAGGTGCTCGTCCTTGCCGGAGCCGCTGCCGTCCGCCAGGTGCACGTGGGCGAGCCGGTCGCCCATCCGCTCGACCATGGCGAAGGTGTCGATCCGGGAGGTGGCGACGTGCGACAGGTCGATGGTGAAGTGCCGGTACTCCTCGTCCGTGACGTCCCAGCCGGGCGCGTACGCCAGCACCTCGCGGTCGCGGTACCGCCACGGGTACATGTTCTCGACGGCGAAGCGGACGTCGGTCTCGCCTGCCATCCGGTCGATGCCCTCGACGAAGTCCCGGGCGTACTGCCGCTGCCAGCGGAACGGCGGGTGGACGACGACCGCGCTCGCACCGAGCTTCTCCGCCGCCGCCCTGGCCCGGACCAGCTTGGTCCACGGGTCGGTGGTCCACACCCGCTGGGTGATCAGCAGGCAGGGCGCGTGCACGGCCAGGATCGGCATCCGGTGGGCGTCCGAGAGCCGGCGCAGGGCGTCGATGTCCTGGCTGACCGGGTCGTTCCAGACCATCACCTCGACCCCGTCGTAGCCGAGCCTGGCCGCCAGCTCGAAGGCGACGGCGGTGCTCGCCGGGTACACCGAGGCGGTGGACAGGACCACCTTGGTCTCGGGGATGTGCAGGGCCGGGTGCTGGGGGAGCACCAGCCGGTCGGTGGTGCGCAGCAGCGGCGGGCGGGCGGCGTCCCGGCGGGCGGCCTTGACCGAGCGCACCGACTGGACGGCGGCCTTCGCGGCGCCGGCGGCCCGGGCGGTGCGGGTCTCCTTCGGCGCGGCCTTGGCGGCGGCCCTGCGGGGGGCGGCGGCCCGGGCGGGCGTCGCGGGCGGCGTCGTGGGTGTCGTCGCGGGCGGCGTCGCGGGCGGCGTCGTGGGCTTGCCGGCGGGTGGCGTCGCGGCCTTGTCGGCGGCCTTCTTCGTCAACGGTCCCCCGGTGGCGGTGCGCTTCGCCGTGGCCGCTGTCGGAGTGTCGTCCGCGGCGCCCTTCGGGACGGCCTTCCCCGCGGTGCGCTCCGGGGCGGCGGCCTCCTTCGCGGCGGTCTTCTTCGCCGTGGCCCTCTTCGCGGTGCGCTGGGCCGCCTGGACGGCCTTGGCGGCCTGCGCGGCGGTGGCGCCCTTGACCGCCTTGCCGAGCCGGCGGCGCGGGTCGTCCGGCCGCGGCTGCCCGTCCCCGGGAGCGCGGCCCTCCCGCGTCCCGTCCTCGCCCGCTGGTTGCACCACGGGAGACAGCGTAAGCGGAGCGCGCTCCGAACGGGACGCCGTCCTACGGAGCGAGCGCGGGTCGGCGCCGGTCGGCGGGGCTGTCCATGGTGTCCAGGCGGCGCAGGATGATGCCCTCGCGCAGCGCCCACGGACAGACGTCCAGCTCGTCCAGACCGAACAGGTCCATCGCGGCGTCGGCGACCAGTGCGCCGGCCAGCAGCTGCTTGGCCCGGCCCTCGGAGACGCCGGGGATCTGCGCGCGCTCGGCGACGGTCATCGTGGACAGCCGGGGCAGCCAGGCCGCCAGCCCGCTGCGGGTGAGCCGGCGGTCGGCGTACGGGCCGGCGTCGGCGGGCGCCGCGCCGGTCATCCGGGCCAGCTGCTTGAAGGTCTTGGAGGTGGCGACGGCGTGCTGCGGCGACCCGAGCCGGGAGACCTCGCCGACCACGGTGCCCATCTCGGCCCGGATGTGGCGTCTCAGCTCGCGCAGCCCGTCGGGGTCGGCGACGTCCCCGGGCAGCCAGCGGGCGGTCAGCCGGCCCGCGCCCAGCGGCAGCGAACACGCGACGTCGGGCTGCTCGTCCAGGCCGCAGGCGATCTCCAGCGAGCCGCCGCCGATGTCCAGGTTGAGCAGCCGGCCGGACGACCAGCCGAACCAGCGGCGGACGGCCAGGAAGGTGAGCCGGGCCTCGTCCTGACCGGAGAGCACCCGCAGCTCGACACCCGTCTCGGCAGCCACCCGGCGCAGCACCTCCTCACCGTTCGTGGCCTCGCGCACGGCCGAGGTGGCGAACGGCAGGATGTCGACGACGCCCTTGTCCTCGGCGACCCGCAGCGAGGACGCGACGTGGCCGACCAGCCGCTCGACACCGGCCCCGCTTATCGCACCGTCCGAGTCCAGCAGCTCGGCCAGCCGCAGCTCGGCCTTGTGGGAGTAAGCGGGCAGCGGAGCAGCGCCCGGGTGGGCGTCCACCACGAGGAAGTGGACCGTGTTGGAACCTACGTCGAGAACACCGAGTCGCATAACTCTCCACGCTACGCGATGCGGACCCGGGCGAGGGGGGTTGCGACCGTATTCGCGCTGGTCCGGGGCGGGTGGCCGGTCACGGCCGGACCCGGGGGCCCGGCACCGTGAGCCGCGTCACAGCAGGCCGTCCCACAACTGCTCCACGATGACGGCCCACCAGTTCTCGGGATCGGCGAAGACCGTGCCGTCCACCTCCGCCAGGGCGCGCGCTGCAGGCCGTCCACCGCCCCGCCCGCGGCCACCGGGTCGAGCCCTCGCAGCCCGGGCCACCAGCCGGCGAACACCTCCGGACAGCGGACGAAGGCCCTCAGGTCCGCGTTGCAGTGGCGGGCCGTCGCACGGTCCGGATCCACCGCGCGGACGGTACCGTCCGTCGCGTCGAGGGCCACCGGCGCCCAGCCGTCCGTTCCCAGCACCAGCTGCCCGGCGAGGGCCGAACGCTCCCGCTCGGCCACCCGGGTACCGCGGCCGAGGTCGTCGAGGTACCCGGCCAGCGGCGGCAGCACGGCGCCCGGCCGGGTGCCGTCGGCGATCGCCTCCGCACGGGGGTGGTGCAGGGCGAAGAATCCCGGCACGACCTTCGGCACTCCCACCGCCAGCAGCAACGCGGCCGCCTCCCCGGGCAGTTCGGTCCGCACCACGTCCGCCCGGTCGAAACGCCGCACCCCCGCCGGGCCGAACCGCTCCGCGAGCCGCGCGGCGAGCACCGCGTCGGGCTCGGCCGGCGCGTCCCGCACCGGCCGGGGGAACGGCACCCGGTTGCGCGCCGGACCGTCCGCGGGCACGGGCAACGCCCGCACGGCGGCGGCGCGGTGGTCGAACCGCGGACCGTACGGAAGCTCGAAGTCGATCCGGACGTGCGGCAGTTCGGCGGCCAGCGCGTGGGCCCAGTAGCCGCCGGGCAGCGCCCCCGGCCGCAGATCGGTCCGGACGGCCCGCACCTCCTCGGCCGCCACCCCCTGTTCGCGCAGCCACCACCAACCGCGCAGGGCCGGATGCGGCAGGCCCGGCGCCGACCGCAGCGCCAACGACCGCTCCTCGCCCGAGCCGTCCCGGTACGTCAGTTCGGCGCGGGCACCCCGCCCGGTCGTCGGCGGCCGGGCCGGGTCGTACCCGCCCGCACCGACGAAGTCCCGGTACAGCCCGACCACTTCGTCCACCGGTACCGAGGGCCACACCGTGAACCGTCCGCTCCCCCGGTCCACCACGGCACAGGCCGCCCCGACCTCCTCGGGCGCCCGCCGCTCACCGGTCAGCGGATCCACCTCCACCCGTGCGGGAAAGGCGCCGGCGACCAGCCCGACGGCGGTGTGCGCGTCGTCCAGGTGTCCCTTGTCGGCGCCGCTGAAGGTCTGCCAGTACGCGCCGAAGGCCTCGACGGCGCAGCCGGAGTTGTCGGCGGTGACGCGCCGGACCGACTCGCCGCAGCGGCGGGTGAGGCGGTCGGCCTCCGTGCCGAACTCCCGCCAGACCCCGGCCGCCCTGCGCAGGCCCTCCTCGTCGGCCTGCGGCCACGGGTGGCCGGTCCTGGCCAGGACCGGGACCAGTTCCTCGGGCAGTTTCCGGGACACGTGCTTCCCCCTCCGGGCCGGGTCCGTCAGACCGACATGTCCTTGGGGACGGCGGGCGCCGCCCCCGGGGTTGCCCCCGTCGTGGGATGGACCGCGGCGACGGCCGTCACCCCGTTCCCGGCCTCGGCGCCGAAGCCGCTCGCCGCCGAGGTGTCCGTGTCCGTGGTCCGCTCGGCCATCGCGTGCAGCCCGGTCCCGACCTTCCCGACCCCGCCGGCCAGCCCCCGCAGTCCGCCGACGAGTCCGCCGCGCGCCGGGCCGTACACGGCGGCGAAGCCGCTGCCCGGCCGGTCCGTCCCCCAGGGGGTGCCGAGCGCGCCGAGGTCCCGTTCCAGGGCGGCGACGGCCTTCGCCAGTTCGCCGCCGGGTTTCTCGAACTCCCGCCCCTCGCCGTGCGGTTCCCACGGCTTGAGGACGAACCGCCCACCCGCCCGGTCGGACGCCCCGGTCCTGCCGTCTGCCATCCCGTACCTCCCCGTAGCGGATCGGCCGCCATCCTGGGCACGGCCCCGGGCCCGCCCGCAGCGCACGACGGACCTCCTTCACCCCGCCTTCACCCCGGATCGGGCCCGGCTCCCGCCCCCGAGCGCCGACGGCCCCGAATCCGCCGCCACGCCCCTCGGGCCCGTCACCACGCCCGCGGAAGCTCTACCCTTGCCGGGTGGCACCAGCAGAAACGTCCAAGAAGAAGGCCAAGGCGAAGCCGAAGGCCTCCCCCGCCCCCGTCGACCTCGCGATGCCGACCCTGCGCCGCGAGATCCCGCGTGACGAGGTCCCGCTCGACTTCCCGCGCGCCTGGGTCGAGTTCGCCGACCCCGCCGACGAGGAGCAGGTCTTCCGCTGCGACCTCACCTGGCTGACCTCGCGCTGGTCCTGCGTCTTCGGCCAGGGCTGCCACGGCATCCGCGAGGGCCGCGGCGAGTCGGACGGCTGCTGCACGCTGGGCGCCCACTACTCGGACGAGGACGACGAGAAGCGCGTCCTGGGCCACGCGGCACGGCTGACGCCCGAGCTGTGGGAGAACTTCCCGCAGGGCACCGATGCCAAGGGCCGGCTGGTCTCGGACGGCGGCATCACCATGCTGGACGAGGACGGTGACCGCCAGACCCGCCGGGTCAACGGCGCCTGCATCTTCGTGAACAGCCCGGACTTCGCGGGCGGCGCCGGCTGCGCGCTGCACGCGCTCGCGCTCCGGGAGGGCCGTGAGCCGCTGGAGACCAAGCCGGACGTCTGCTGGCAGCTGCCGGTCCGCCGCACCTACGACTGGATCGACCGCCCGGACGACACCCGCTACCTCCAGGTCTCGATCGGCGAGTACGACCGCCGCGGCTGGGGCCCGGGCGGCCACGACCTGCACTGGTGGTGCACCGGCGCTCCGGCGGCCCACCAGGGCGCGGACGCGGTGTACGTCAGCTACCGCCCGGAGCTCACCGAACTGATGGGCAGGGCGGCCTACGACGTGCTGGCCCGCCTGTGCGAGGAGCGGATCGCCACCAAGGGCGACCGCAGGATCGCCCCGCACCCGGCCGACCCGGCGAAGCCGAAGAAGAAGGGCTGAGCCCCGGTCCGACCGGGTCCGGCGGGGCCCGGCCCGAGCGGGGCCGCGGCCCCGGGCCTACTTGTCGATGTCCCCGACCACGAAGAACATCGACCCCAGGATCGCGACCATGTCCGCCACCAGCGTCCCCGGCAGCAGTTCGGTCAGCGCCTGGATGTTGTTGAAGGACGCCGAGCGCAGCTTGAGCCGCCACGGCGTCTTGTCGCCCCGCGAGACCAGGTAGTAGCCGTTGATCCCGAGCGGGTTCTCGGTCCAGGCGTAGGTGCTGCCCTCGGGTGCCTTGAGCACCTTGGGCAGCCGCTGGTTGACGGGGCCGGGCGGCAGGGTGGCGAGCTTGTCGAGGCAGGCGTCGGCGAGGTCCAGCGAGTTGAGGGTCTGCTCCAGCAGGCATTCGAAGCGGGCGAGGCAGTCGCCCTCGTCGCGGGTGACGACGGTGAGGACCTGCCGCAGTTCCTCGGTGTCGTACGCGAGGTAGGGCTCGTCGCGGCGCAGGTCGAGGTCGAGGCCGCTGGCCCGGGCGATCGGGCCGCTGACCCCGTACGCCTCGGCCTGCGCCCGGGTGAGGACGCCGACGCCGGCGGTGCGGGCGCGGAAGATCTCGTTGCCGAGGACGAGGTCCTCGAACACCGGCATGTGCGAGCGGACGGTGGCGACGGCGGCGCGGACGCGGCCGAGCCAGCCGGCCGGGAGGTCCTCCTTGAGGCCGCCGACCCGGTTGAACATGTAGTGCATCCGGCCGCCGGAGGCCTCCTCCAGGACGTGCTGGAGGTCCTCGCGGCCGGTGAAGGCGTGGAAGATCGGGGTGATCCCGCCGAGTTCCAGCGGGTACGAGCCGAGGAACATCAGGTGGTTGAGCACCCGGTTGAGCTCGGCGAGCAGGGTGCGGATCCACACGGCCCGCTCGGGGACCTCCATGCCGAGCATCCGCTCGACGCCGAGGACGACGCCGAGTTCGTTGGAGAAGGCGGAGAGCCAGTCGTGCCGGTTGGCCAGCATGATGATCTGCCGGTAGTCACGGGCCTCGAACAGCTTCTCCGCGCCCCGGTGCATGTAGCCGATCACCGGCTCGGCGGAGACGATGCGCTCGCCGTCGAGCAGCAGGCGCAGCCGCAGCACGCCGTGCGTGGCCGGGTGCTGCGGGCCGATGTTGAGCACCATGTCGGTGGTGCCCGCCGTACCGCTGAAGTTCTCGGCTCCCGCCCCGATGCCGACCGTGGTCTCCCTCATGCCTCCAGAGTCTGCCATCCCGGCAGGGTGTCCAGGCTCGCCGGTACCGGAATGCGGACGGCCTGGACCAGCCACCCGAAACCGCCCAGCCCGCCCGGGTCGGTCAGCTCGGCCCCCTCCCCCGCCCCGCTCAGCGCCCGCAGGTAGCCCGCCGGGTCGGTGGAGGCGAGGGCGAGCGGGGGCCGGCCGCCGCTCACGCCGAGCGCGCGCAGCGCCTCCCGCTGCGTCGTCCACAGGCTGTGGAGACCGGGCACGGCGACGGAGTCCAGGGCCACGTGCGCGGTGACGTCGCAGGAGCCGTCCGGCACCGGGGCCACCTCCCGGCCGTCCCGGAAGCCGGTGAAGGTACCGAACGGCGGCCGCCGCCCGGCCGTGTGCCCGTAGTCGACCGCGACGGCCAGACCGCGCTCCAGCCCGGCGACGGCCCGCGCCCAGGCGGCGTCCCGGGGACCGCCGAACTCCACCGCGTCCCCGGGCCCGGAGACCGGCCACCACCGCCCGGCCCAGGCCGCGTCCGCCGCCGACACCTCCGCGCCCGGCCGCAGCGCACCGGTCCCGGTGTCCACCTCGACGTAGCGCAGCACCCCGTCCTCGTCGACCTCCCCGGCGTCCAGCGGCACGTTGTCCAGCCACTCGTTGGCGAACAGCAGTCCGGTCACGCCGCGCGGCGGCTCGTCCGTCCACAGGGCTGTGGACGGGAGCCCGGCCGGGCGCCGCGCGATCTCCACGCCGTACGGGCGCAGCCGCGCCAGCACTTCGGCGGGCAGCTCGGCCAGCACGCCCCTGAGGAGTTCCCCCCGCCCGGCCCCGACGTCGACGAACGCCAGCTCCTCCGGACGACCGAGGGCCGCGTCGACGTCGAGGAGCAGTCGGGCCACCGCGCGGGCGAACCTCGGCGAGGCGTGCACGGAGGTGCGGAAGTGCCCGGCGGGGCCCTCCGGCCTGCGGTAGAAGCCCCGTTCGGGGTCGTACAGGGCCTGTTCCATGGCGGGCGCCCACCGCATCCAAGTCATGGGGCCGGACGCTACCCGCCGGTCGCAGGCCCTCCCAATCGGTGCCGGCGCGTCTCCGACCTACGGAGTAGGACGGATCGCCCTACCGGCGGACCTGGACACACGGAGCGACTGCCTACGCTGGACACGTGCATCGACTCAACGCCTGGCTCCGCCGTCACCCCATGGTGGTCGACGCCGCCTGGGCGGCGATCGTGCTCCTCATCGGCCTGCTGCCGAACGACAACCTCCCCGACGACGGGTGGCGCTTCGACGCCGACGTCCTGGTCGCGCTGGTGCTGCCCGCGCTGATGGTCGTCCGCCGGCGCTACCCGGACGTGACGGTCGCCGCCGCCACCGGGCTCGGCGTCAGCCAGGTGCTGGCCGACGTCGAACCGGGCGGCTCCTCGATCGCCTACCTGGTCTTCGCCTACACCGGCGCCGCCTTCGGGCAGAAGTGGACCTCCCGGCTGGCACTGACCGCCGGGCTGTCCGCCGGGCCGCTGGTGTTCTGGCAGATGCACCCGATGAAGACGGTGCGCGAGAGCGCCAACCACTACGTCTCGCACTCGTACAACCCCGGCGAAGCAGCGATGATCATGCTGCTGATGAGCACGCCGTTCATCCTCTGCTGGGCCTGGGGCCGGCTGACCCGGGTGCGCCGCGCCTACCTGACCGAGCTGGAGGACCGCGCCGCCCGGCTGGAGCGCGAGCGGGACGCCCAGTCCAAGGTGGCGGTCGCCGCCGAGCGGGCCCGGATCGCCCGCGAGCTGCACGACGTGGTCGCGCACAACGTCTCGGTGATGATCGTCCAGGCCGACGGCGCCGCCTACGTCCTCGACAACTCCCCGCAGCAGGCGAAGGAGGCGCTCGGCACGATCGCCTCCACCGGCCGCCAGGCGCTGGTCGAGATGCGCCGCCTGCTGGGCGTGCTGCGCACCTCCGACACCGCCGAGGAGTACGTGCCCCAGCCGGGCGTGGAGGAACTGCCGGAGCTGCTGGAGCAGGTCCGCACGGCCGGGCTGCAGGTGGACTACGCGACCTCCGGGCACCCGCGCGAGCTGCCGCGCGGGGTCGAGCTGACGGTCTACCGGATCGTCCAGGAGGCGCTCACCAACGTCCGCAAGCACGGCGGCCCCGACGTGCACGCCCGGGTCGCGGTCGACTTCGGCGAGCGCGAGCTGGCCGTGCTGGTGGAGGACGACGGGCGCGGCAGCACCGACGAACAGCTGGCCTCCGGCGGCACGGACGGTCTCGGCCACGGCCTGATCGGCATGCGCGAGCGGGTCGGCATGGTCAGCGGCAGCCTCGACGTGGGCCCCCGCCCCGGCGGCGGCTTCCGGATCCGCGCCGTCCTGCCGCTCAAGGCCGCACACTGATCCTCCGCCCCTCCCCCTAGGAGCCACCTTGACCATCCGCGTGATGCTCGTCGACGACCAGGAACTGCTGCGCACCGGGTTCCGGATGATCCTGCAGTCGCAGGGCGACATCGAGATCGCCGCCGAGGCCGGCGACGGCGCGCAGGCCCTGGAGCAGCTGCGGCACACCGCGGTGGACGTGATCCTGATGGACGTCCGGATGCCGCGCCTGGACGGCGTGCAGGCGACCCGCCGGATCTGCCTGGCCGAGGACGGCAGTCCGCTGCCGGACGCCCCGCACGTGCTGATCCTCACCACCTTCGACCTCGACGAGTACGCCTTCGCCGCGCTCAAGGCCGGCGCCAGCGGCTTCCTGCTGAAGGACGTCCCGCCGACCGAGCTGGTGGCCGCGATCCGGGCGGTGCACGGCGGTGACGCGGTGGTCGCCCCGACCACCACCCGCCGGATGATCGACCGCTTCGCCGAGGTGCTGCCCACCCCGCAGAGCGCGCCCGGCTCGGACGTCCTCGGCCCGCTGACCGAGCGCGAGCGCGAGGTGTTCCTGCTGGTCGCCCAGGGCCTGTCGAACGGCGAGATCGCGGCCCGGCTGGTGCTCTCCGAGGCGACCGTGAAGACCCACGTCGGCCGGATCCTGGCCAAGCTCGGCCTGCGCGACCGGGTCCAGGCCGTGGTGCTGGCGTACGAGGCCGGGCTGATCCGGGCCGGGGCCACGGACTGAGCCGGTTCGGCGTCCGGGCGCCGACCGTAGACTGGGCCCGTACGTCCGGTACCCGACGAGCGGACCGGAACGGCCACACAGGACAAGGGTGGATGCGTGGATCCGTCCGACTTCGCCGACTCCGGCGAGTTCGCTCCGTTCGCCGACGGTCTCGGCGGCGCCGCCTTCGGTGATCCGGGCGATCCGGGCAACCGTCCGGCCCGGCTCGCCGTCGGCGTGGTCGGCACCGGCCGGGTCGGCCCGGCGCTGGGCGCCGCGCTGCAGCTCGCCGGGCACACCGTGGTCGCCGCCTCCGGGGTGTCCGCCACCTCCCGCCGGCGCGCCGAGGCGCTGCTGCCGGGCGTGCGGATCGTCACCCCGCCGCAGGTGCTGGCCGCCGCCGACCTGGTCCTGCTGACCGTCCCGGACGACGCGCTGGCCGACCTGGTGGCCGGACTGGCCGCCACCGGCGCCGTCCGCCCCGGCCAGCTGGTCGTGCACACCTCCGGCGCGCACGGCGTCGCCGTCCTGGAGCCCGCCACCCGGGCCGGGGCACTGCCACTGGCCCTGCACCCGGCGATGACCTTCACCGGCACCTCGGTCGACCTGGACCGGCTGGCCGGCTGCCCGTTCGGGGTGACCGCGCCCGACGAGCTGCGGCCGGTCGCCGAGGCGCTCGTGGTGGAGATGGGCGGCGAGCCCGAGTGGGTGCCCGAGGAGGTCCGCCCGCGCTACCACACCGCCCTCGCGCACGGCGCGAACCACCTGGTCACCCTGGTCGCCCAGGCGATGGAGCTGCTGCGCACGGCCGGCGTCGCCGAGCCCGGCCGGATGCTCGGCCCGCTGCTGGGCGCCGCCCTGGACAACAGTCTGCGCTCCGGCGACGCGGCCCTCACCGGCCCGGTCGCCCGGGGCGACGCGGGCACCGTTCGGCGCCACCTGGCGCAGCTCAGTACGGTGTCCCCCGACATCCCGGCGGCGTACCGCGCGATGGCCCGCGCCACCGCGCAGCGGGCGCTCGCCAACGGAACGATCGACGAAACGACAGCGGCGGCGCTGCTGGACGTACTGAACGAGGAGACGCCCTGATGGCACGCGGCAAGCAGCCGAACAAGCCCCAGCGGACGCCGAAGGTCCACCGGGCCGTCGTCACCCGCACCGTGGACGACTTCGAGGCCGCCTTCTGGCCGGACGAGCAGCCCGTGGACAACGCCGTCGTGATGACCATGGGCGCGCTGCACGAGGGCCACGCCGCGCTGATCCGGGCCGCCCGCAAGCAGGTCGGCCGGGACGGCCGGGTCGCGGTGACCGTCTTCGTCAACCCGCTGCAGTTCGGCGCGGGCGAGGACCTGGAGCGCTACCCCCGCAGCCTCGACGACGACGTGAAGCTGGCCGAGGAGAACGGCGCCGACGTGGTCTTCGCGCCGTCCGTCGAGGAGGTCTACCCCAACGGCGAGCCGCAGGTGCGCCTGGTGGCCGGACCGATGGGCGAGCGCTTCGAGGGCGCCACCCGCCCCGGCCACTTCGACGGCGTGCTGACCGTGGTCGCCAAGCTGCTGCACATCACCGACCCGGACTTCGCCTTCTTCGGCGAGAAGGACGCCCAGCAGCTGGCGGTCATCCAGCGGATGGTCGCCGACCTGGACTTCGACGTCGAGATCGTCGGCGTGCCGACCGCCCGCGCGGAGGACGGCCTGGCGCTGTCCTCGCGCAACCGCTACCTCTCGGAGGAGGAGCGCACCCGCGCCCTGGCCCTGTCCAAGGCCCTGTTCGCCGGCCGGGACGCCGCCGCGCAGGGCCCGAAGGCCGCCCGCGATGCCGCCTCGGCCGTCCTGGACGGCGCCGAGGGCGTCACCCTCGACTACCTCGCCCTGATCGACCCGCACGACTTCTCCGAAGCGGCGGACGACTTCCAGGGCGAGGCGGTGCTGGCCGTCGCCGCGAAGGTGGGCTCGACCCGCCTGATCGACAACGTCCGCATCATCGTCCGCTGAAAACCCGCTGACACTCGGTAGCTCAGCCCCAGGCATGCACTCACAGGAGGCGTGACCCCCTTGCTCCGCACCATGCTCAAGTCCAAGATCCACCGGGCCACCGTGACCCAGGCCGACCTGCACTACGTCGGCTCGGTCACGGTGGACGAGGACCTGCTCGACGCCGCCGACCTGCTCCCCGGTGAGCTGGTCCACATCGTCGACATCAACAACGGCGCCCGGCTGGAGACCTACACCATCGCCGGGCCGCGCGGCACCGGCGTGATCGGCATCAACGGCGCCGCCGCCCGTCTGGTCCACCCCGGCGACCTGGTCATCCTCATCGCCTACGGGCAGATGGACACGGCCGAGGCCAAGGGCTACGAGCCGAAGGTCGTCTTCGTGGACGAGCGGAACCGGATCACCGGCTTCGGCGGCGACCCCGCCGAGGCACCGGAGGGCAGCGGGCTGCTGCGCGGTGACGTGGGGGCACCTCCCGGCCGCCGGGCCGGGGGCGCGTACCGTGACGAGGACGGCGCGGCCACCACGGCCACACGCTGAAGGAGCCACTGAGTCATGTCCGTTACCCATCGCCTCACCGCCCCGGCCCCCGGTTGGACCGCCACCACCGACGTGGTCGTGGTCGGCTCCGGGGTGGCCGGTCTCACCGTCGCCCTCAACGTCCGCAAGGCCGGCCTGCGGGCCATGGTGGTCACCAAGGCGATGCTGGACGAGGGCTCGACCCGCTGGGCCCAGGGCGGCGTCGCCGCCGCCCTGGGCGAGGGGGACACTCCCGAGCAGCACCTGGACGACACCCTGGTGGCCGGCGCCGGCGTCTGCGACGAGGAGGCCGTCCGCACCCTGGTCACCGAGGGCCCGGACGCCGTCCGCCGGCTGATCGCCACCGGCGCCCTGTTCGACCGGGGCGAGGACGGCGCGATCCTGCTGACCCGCGAAGGCGGCCACCACCGCCGCCGGATCGTCCACGCGGGCGGGGACGCGACCGGCGCCGAGATATCGCGCGCCCTGGTCGCCGCCGTCCGCACCGACCCGGACATCGAGCTGATCGAGCACGCGCTCGTCCTCGACCTGCTGACCGACGCCGACGGCCACGCCGCCGGGCTGACCCTGCACGTGATGGGCGAGGGCCAGCGCGACGGCGTCGGCGCCGTCCGGGCCCGCGCGGTGGTGCTCGCCACCGGCGGCATGGGCCAGGTGTTCTCCGCCACCACCAACCCGGCGGTCTCCACCGGCGACGGCGTGGCCCTGGCGCTGCGGGCCGGCGCCGCCGTCACCGACCTGGAGTTCGTCCAGTTCCACCCCACCGTGCTCTGGCTCGGCCCGGAGGCCGAGGGCCAGCAGCCGCTGGTCTCCGAAGCGGTCCGCGGCGAGGGCGCCCACCTGGTCGACGCGGACGGCGTCCGCTTCATGGTCGGGCAGCACGAGCTGGCCGAACTGGCCCCGCGCGACATCGTCGCCAAGGCGATCACCCGGCGCATGCAGGAGCAGGGCGCCGAGCACATGTTCCTGGACGGGCGGCACTTCGGCCCCGAGATGTGGGAGCAGCGCTTCCCGACCATCCTCGCCTTCTGCCGCGCCAACGGCATCGACCCGGTCACCGAGCCGATCCCGATCGCTCCGGCCGCGCACTTCGCCTCCGGCGGCATCCGCACCGACCGGCACGGCCGCACCACCGTCCCCGGCCTGTACGCGTGCGGCGAGGTCGCCTGCACCGGCGTGCACGGCGCCAACCGGCTGGCGTCCAACTCGCTGCTGGAGGGCCTGGTCTTCGCCGAGCGGATCGCCGCCGACCTGGCCGACCGCCACCGGTCCGGCGACCTGCCCGAGCGCGCGGTCGACGTCGCCGGCGTGCGCGCCGCGCGGCCCGTCCCGCTGCCGCCGTCCGAGGCGCGCGCCGAGATCCAGCGGCTGATGTCGCGCGGCGCGGGCATCCTGCGCTCCGCCGCGTCGATGGCCGACACCGCCGCCGGGCTCGCCCTCCTCGCCGAGCAGGCCCACTTCCACGTGGCCGAGGAGAAGCCGGCCGACCCCCGGGTGGAGACCTGGGAGGCCGCCAACCTGCTGCTGGTCGCCACCGCGCTGGTCGCGGCCGCCGCGCAGCGCGAGGAGACCCGCGGCTGCCACTGGCGCGAGGACTTCCCCGAGCGCGACGACGCCCACTGGCGACGCCACCTGATCACCACCCTCGCCGCCTCCGGCGACCCCGTCAGCACCCCCGAGGAGCAGTAGAACCATGACCCACTCCCACGAGGAACTCCCCCTGGCCGACCTGGGCGGCTGCGGCGACGGCTGCGCCTGCGGGGACGGCGAGGGCTACGAGACCGGTCTGGACCCGCAGCTGGCCGAGCTGCTGGAGCAGGCCGGGCTGGACCCGGTCGAGGTCGAGGACATCGCGACCCTGGCGCTGGCCGAGGACCTGGCCGGCGGCGAGGACGTCACCTCGGTCGCCACCGTGCCCGCCGACGCCGTCGCCACCGCCGACTTCACCGCCCGCCAGGCGGGCGTGGTGGCCGGCCTGCGGGTCGCCGAGGCGGTCCTCTCGCTGGTCTGCGAGGAGGAGTTCGAGGTCGAGCGGCACGTCGAGGACGGCGACGCGGTGGAGGCCGGCCAGGTGCTGCTCTCGGTCCGCTCCCGCACCCGCGACCTGCTGACCGCCGAGCGCAGCGCGCTCAACCTGCTCTGCCACCTGTCCGGCATCGCCACCGCGACCCGCGCCTGGGCGGACGCCCTGGAGGGCACCGGCGCGGTCGTCCGGGACACCCGCAAGACCACCCCGGGCCTGCGCGCGCTGGAGAAGTTCGCGGTGCGCTGCGGCGGCGGCGCCAACCACCGGATGGCGCTGTCCGACGCCGCCCTGGTGAAGGACAACCACGTGGTCGCGGCCGGCGGCGTGGCCGAGGCCTTCCGGGCCGTCCGGGCCGCGTACCCGGAGCTTCCGGTCGAGGTCGAGGTCGACGAGCTGGCGCAGATCGAGCCGGTCCTGGAGGCCGGTGCGGACCTGATCCTGCTGGACAACTTCACCGTCGGGCAGCTGAAGGAGGCCGTCGCCCTGGTGGCCGGCCGGGCGAAGCTGGAGGCTTCCGGCGGCCTGACCCTGGCCGGCGCGCGCGAGGTCGCCCAGACTGGTGTCGACTACCTGGCCGTGGGCGCGCTCACGCACTCCTCCCCGATCCTGGACATCGGCCTGGACCTGCGCGCCTGACCGTCAGGTCGAGAGCAGTCCTGTCCCGACTCGCAGAAAGCGTCCCCGTGCTCCTCACCATCGACGTCGGCAACACCCAGACCACACTCGGCCTGTTCGACGGCGAGGAAGTGGTGGAACACTGGCGGATCTCCACCGATCCGCGCCGCACGGCCGATGAACTGGCCGTACTGCTGCAGGGGTTGATGGGCAACCACGCCGCGGTCCGGGAGGCCACGGTGGAGGGCCTGGCGATCTGCTCGTCCGTTCCCGCCGTGCTCCACGAGCTCCGCGAGGTGACCCGCCGCTACTACGGCGACGTCCCCGCGGTGATCGTGGAGCCCGGCGTGAAGACCGGGGTGCACGTCCTGATGGACAACCCCAAGGAGGTCGGCGCCGACCGGATCGTCAACGCGCTGGCCGCCAACCACCTGTACGGCGGCCCGTGCATCGTGGTCGACTTCGGCACCGCGACCACCTTCGACGCCGTCAACGCGCGCGGCGACTACGTCGGCGGCGCGATCGCCCCCGGGATCGAGATCTCCGTCGAGGCCCTCGGCGTCCGCGGCGCCCAGCTGCGCAAGATCGAGCTGGCCCGCCCGCGCAACGTGATCGGCAAGAACACCGTCGAAGGCATGCAGTCCGGCATCCTCTACGGCTTCGCCGGCCAGGTCGACGGCCTGGTCGAGCGGATGGCCCGCGAACTCGCCAAGGACCCGGACGACGTCCAGGTGATCGCCACCGGCGGCCTGGCCCCGCTGGTCCTCGGCGAGGCCACCACCATCGACGTCCACGAGCCCTGGCTCACCCTCATCGGCCTGCGCCTGGTCTTCGAGCGCAACCGCCCGAGCTGAGCGGCGCTCAGCGGGCGGGCTCCCCGGGGACCGGCAGTCCGGACGGCAGGACCGGTGGCACGGCGACGCTGACGGTTCCCGGCCGCGCGTCCGGTTCCGGAGTCGTCCGGGGGCGCGCAGGGACCGGGTCCGGACGGCGCGCGGGGTGCTCTGCAGGACCGCCGCGGTCTCCTCGACGCTGCGGTCCTCCCAGTAGCGCAGGACCAGCACCGCCCGGCCCTGCGGGGCGAGCCGGCCGAGCGCGTCCACCAGGGTCAGCCGCAGTTCCGGGTCGTCCGGCGGGCCGGGCCCGTCCGGAACGCTCCCGATCGGGCGCTCGTCGCTGGAGCGGCGGCCGCGGTGCGAGAGGAAGGCCCGCACCAGCACGGTGTGCGCGTACCCGGCCGGGTTGTCGATCCGGGGCCTGGAGGCGAACCAGGCGGTGCGGTGCCACTGGGTGTAGACCCGTCCGAGCGCCTCCTGCACCAGGTCCTCGGCGAGGTGGGTGTCCCCGCCGGTGAGCAGGCAGGCGGACCGGTAGAGCGGGCGGGCCCGGGCGACGGCGAAGGCCCGGAACTCCTCGTCCCCCCGCCGGTCCCGCGCCGCCGTCCGTCCGGTTCCATCCGGTCCGCCTCCCGTCCCCGTGCTCCCCCGTCATCCCCCGCCACTTGGATGACCAGGTGTGCACCGGGTGGCGTTACAGGTGCCGCGCACGGTTTTCCCGGCGGGCCCGACCGTGCGGAATTCCACGCGACGTTACCGACAAATCGGATATTCCTCACGTAGTGTCAACCCATGCCTACGCCACACGGATCGCGCGGCGGCATGGCCTTCAGCGCCGACGAAGTCCGCGTGCTGCGCCGAGCCCTCGCCCAAGCCCTGCACCCCGCCGTTCCCGTCCACTTCCAGGGGCCCGACCGGCCGGCCTTCGCCGGACCGGGCGCCGAGCTGTGGGCGGAGGACGTCCAGGACGCACTGCGTCTGACCGAGGCGATCGACGAGGCCGTCCAGGAGGGCGGCCGACTGCGCGCCTTCCTGCTCGCCGACCTCGGCCGCTACCGCTCCGCCCTGCCCGGCAGCGCGCCCGGCTACCTGGAACGGCTGGAGGAGGCGGTGTCGGACGGCTACCTGCCCGGGCCCGAGGACCTCACCGCACTGCGCGGGCTGACCCGTCAGCCCTGCGGCCACGGCGAACGGTCGCGCCGCTCGCGGCTGGCCGGGCGCTGCCACGCGCTGGCCGAGGCCGCCGTCCGCGAACGCCTCGCCCTCGCCACCGGCCAGCCCCGCCACCTGGTGGCCGTACCCAGCCCCGCCGCACCCCCCAGCAGTCACCCCACCCCTGTAGGAGGACGGACCACCATGAGCAGCACCGACTCCCGCCCGGAGCAGCCCGCCGAGCCCGCCGCCGCCAAGACCCCGCCCCGCCCGCACCGGATGCCCACCCCGGCCGAGCTGTTCGGGCGCCGCCCCAAGCCCCCGGCGCAGCCCGCCCCGCCCGCCGACGAGGCCCCCGAGGAGATCGAGCTCGCCACCGGGACCGGCTGAGCCGCCCCGCCCGCCCGGAAGGGGGAGACCGCCGACCCGGTCTCCCCCTTCCGGCCGTTCCGGCCCGGACCGCCGTTTCCGCCCTCACGGCCAATCCCGGCGCGGAGCACCGTGTGTGGCTGGCTACCCTTGTGGGGTGAGCGATCAGAGCCTTGTTCCCGCGACCGACGACCTTCCCGAGCAGATGCGCGTCCGGCGCGAGAAGCTGGACCGGCTCCGGGCGGCCGGCGTCGACCCGTACCCGGTCGGATTCCCCCGCACCAGCACCATCGCGGACCTGCGTGCCAAGCACCCGGACCTGGAGCCGGACACCGCGACCGGCGAGCGGGCCGGCATCACCGGCCGGGTGATCCTCTCCCGCACCGGCGGCAAGCTGTGCTTCGCCACCCTGCGGGACGGCACCGGCGACCTGCAGGTGATGTTCTCCCTGGACAAGCTGGGCCCGGAGCGGCTGGCGGCCTGGAAGTCCGACATCGACCTCGGCGACCAGGTCGGCGTCGAGGGCGAGGTGATCACCTCCAAGCGCGGCGAGCTGTCCGTGATGGTGGACCGCTGGGAGCTCACCGCCAAGTGCCTGCGCCCGCTGCCGGACAAGCACAAGGGCCTGACCGACCCGGAGGCCCGGGTCCGCCAGCGCTACGTGGACCTGATCGTCAACCCCGAGGCCCGCGAGATCCTGCACCTGCGCAGCCGCGTGGTCCGCTCGATCCGCCGCACCTACGAGGACCGCGGCTACATCGAGGTCGAGACCCCGATGCTGCAGCCGGTGCACGGCGGCGCCAACGCGCGTCCGTTCAAGACGCACATCAACGCGTACGACATCGACCTGTACATGCGCATCGCCCCCGAGCTGTACCTCAAGCGGCTGGTGGTCGGCGGCGCCGAGAAGGTCTTCGAGATCAACCGCAACTTCCGCAACGAGGGCGCCGACTCCACCCACAACCCGGAGTTCACCTCGCTGGAGTCGTACGAGGCCTACGGCGACTACGACACCCAGGCCGAGCTGATCCGCGAGACGATCGTCAACGCGGCCCGGGACGCGCTGGGCACCACGGTGATCAAGGGCGTGGACGCGCACGGCGTGGAGCACGAGATCGACCTGGCCGAGCCCTGGGAGGAGGTCAGCGTCTACCCGGGCGTCTCCGCGCACCTGGGCACCGAGGTCACCCCGGAGACCACCGTCGAGGAACTGCGCAAGCTGGCCGCCGCGCACGGCATCCCGTTCGAGAAGGACTGGGGCCACGGTCAGATCGTGCTGGAGATGGTCGAGCGCCTGCTGGAGGAGAACGCCGTCCGGCCGACCTTCATCAAGGACTACCCGACCGAGGTCTCCCCGCTCACCCGCCAGCACCGCTCGGTGCCGGGCGTGGCCGAGAAGTGGGACCTGGTGATCTTCGGCACCGAGATCGGCACCGCCTACTCGGAGCTGGTCGACCCGGTCGAGCAGCGCGCCCGCCTCACCGCCCAGTCCCTGCTGGCGGCCGGCGGCGACGTCGAGGCGATGCAGGTGGACGAGGACTTCCTGCGCGCCCTGGAGTACGCGATGCCCCCGACCGGTGGCCTCGGCCTCGGCGTGGACCGCCTGATCATGCTGCTGACCGGCAAGAACATCCGGGAGACCGTGCTCTTCCCGCTGGTCAAGCCGGAGCCGAAGGCCGCCGCCGTGGCGGCGGAGAAGACCGAGGAGGAGTGACCTGATGGACTACGTCAGCGCGATCGTGCCGCCGCTGGTCATGGCGATCGGTTTCGGGTTCCTGGTGCGGGCCATCTTCCGCAGCCAGGGCGGGAACCAGAAGGCCAAGGAAGACTTCGACTGATCGTCCCGGGGGCCCGGAACGACCCCCGGGCCCCGGGCGACCCGCGAGCGGGCCCACGACTGACGCCGTCAGCCGCCCCGGACGACCGGTGCGCCGCCATTCCCGATTCCCGGGGGTGGCGGCGCGCCGGTTTGGCGCACTTCACAAGATTTGCCCCATTCACTCCCTATCCTGGCCGCACTATGGTCCGGCAACTCGGCGAACTTGAGAACGCCATCATGACCCGGGTGTGGCAGTGGAACCGGCCGGTGACGGTTCGCGAGGTTCTCCTGGATCTGCAGGCGGAACGCGAAATCGCGTACACCACGGTGATGACCGTCCTGGACAAGCTCCACAGAAAGGGCTGGCTGCGCCGCGAGCGGGCCGGCCGGGCCTATCGATATGAACCGGTCTCCTCGCGCGAGGCGTACACGGCGGCCCTGATGAACGACGCCTGGGCCACCAGTGACAATCCGGCGGCGGCCCTGGTGCACTTCTTCGGGCTGATGTCGCCCGAGCAGCGCGAGGCACTCCGGGACGCGTTGCGGGTCGCCGCCCTGTTCCCGCCCGATCCGGCGGGCGCGGATTCCGCCGCCGCGGACGGCCCGGATACCGGCGAACCGGATACCGACGGACCGGATACCGGTGGGACCGCGACGGGCTCGACGCGATAACGTCCCGCCATGGAGGTCACCATCCGCCGCGCACGGACCACGGACGTGCGGGCAGTACGCAGGCTCATCGACGCCTACTCGCGCGACGGCATTCTGCTGGACAAGCCCACTGTCACACTGTTCGAATCCGTCCAGGAGTTCTGGGTCGCGGAACGGGACGACACCGGCGCGGTGGTGGCCTGCGGCGCCCTGCACGTGATGTGGGAGGACCTCGCCGAGGTCAGGACGCTCGCGGTGGACCCGGTCTGCCAGGGCTTCGGGATCGGCCACCTGCTGCTGGAGAAGCTGGTGCAGACCGCGCGCTGGCTCGGCGTCCGTCGGATTTTCTGCCTGACGTTCGAGGTCCCCTTCTTCGCGAAACACGGTTTCGTCGAGATCGGGGAGCTCCAGGAAACCGATGATGGTACGACAGACCCGGCGGCGATCGCTACGGACGTCTATGAAGAACTTCTCCGCTCGTACGATGAAGGCGTCGCCGAGTTCCTTGACCTGGAGCGGGTGAAGCCCAACACACTGGGCAACTCGCGCATGCTGCTGCACCTCTGAGCGGGCTCCGCGCGGGTCAAGGGTTTGTGTTTTCCGGAGAAAGGCGCTTTCCTTTCCTTAGGCAATGGGTCGTTTAGCGGAAAGGGAAGCCCGTGGCACAGAGGGTGCAGGTCATTCTTGAAGACGATCTCGACGGTGGTTCGGCGGACGAGACGGTGACGTTCGCGCTCGACGGCGTTGCCTACGAGATCGACCTGAAGAGCGCCAACGCGGACAAGCTCCGCGGGCTGCTGGCGCCGTACGTGGAGAAGGGCCGCAAGCAGAGCGGCCGGCTCGCCGGCGCCCGCCGGCCGGGCCGCACCTCGGCCCAGCGCCCCTCCGGCAGCGCTCCGGACACCGCGAAGGTCCGCGCGTGGGCCAAGGAGCAGGGCATGGAGGTCAACGACCGCGGCCGCGTGCCGAGCACGGTCCGCGAGGCCTACGACAAGGCCAACGCGTCCTGATCCCGGCGCCGCCGGCACGCCGGAGCGGGTGCGGGGCCCCGGCTGTCGCGCACGGCACCGACGACACACGCGCGGGGCGCGGAGGACTCTCCTCCGCGCCCCGCGGCGCGTGCCGGCACGGCCGCGGCACCGGCGGCACCGGGGGACGTCCGGGACGGGTGCTCGGGCGGCGGAACAATCACGAGCTGTGCAACGCTGTAGGGGCGAAGCGGTAACGCGGACACCCCGGGACGGCGTACCGACCACCCCGGCCGCCGTTGAACCACCGTCACCGCGGCCCGACTTCTCGCCAGGCGAACACCGCCACCGCGGAAACTGCGCGAGAAGCGCCCCGATACCGGGTATGAATGCAGGTGGACGGGTTCTGCACCCGTCCAGGGGCAGTATGCGCGACCGGCCGGAGAGGGTCCGACCGCGCCCCGGCGGCGCTTGTTCGCCGATGGCGTAGCGGATTCCGGTGCATCCGGCCCACCAGTGGGAACACCGATTCCCAGCATCAGGTTGGGATTGGTGTCGGCTGGTCGCGCAGCATCTCGCTCCTCTACCGGGGAGTGAATCCGTGGGCCGCGCCGCTGAGCGGGACTAGCATGCGGAAGGACAGGGCGGGGACGGACCCCGAACTGCCCGACCGCTCTGAGGAGCGATAAACGATGTTCGAGAGGTTCACCGACCGCGCGCGGCGGGTTGTCGTCCTGGCTCAGGAAGAAGCCCGGATGCTCAACCACAACTACATCGGCACCGAGCACATCCTCCTGGGTCTGATCCACGAGGGCGAGGGCGTCGCCGCCAAGGCCCTGGAGAGCCTCGGGATTTCTCTTGAGGCCGTTCGCCAGCAGGTCGAGGAGATCATCGGCCAGGGCCAGCAGGCCCCGTCCGGTCACATTCCCTTCACCCCCCGGGCGAAGAAGGTCCTGGAGCTGTCGCTCCGCGAGGCCCTTCAGCTCGGCCACAACTACATCGGCACCGAGCACATCCTGCTCGGCCTGATCCGCGAGGGCGAGGGCGTCGCCGCCCAGGTCCTGGTCAAGCTGGGTGCCGACCTCAACCGGGTGCGCCAGCAGGTCATCCAGCTGCTCTCCGGTTACCAGACCAGCGGCGGCAAGGAGTCGGCCACGGCCGGCGGGCCCGCCGAGGGCACCCCGTCGACCTCGCTGGTCCTGGACCAGTTCGGCCGCAACCTCACCCAGGCCGCCCGCGAGGCCAAGCTCGACCCGGTCATCGGGCGCGAGAAGGAGATCGAGCGGGTCATGCAGGTGCTGTCCCGCCGCACCAAGAACAACCCGGTGCTGATCGGTGAGCCCGGCGTCGGCAAGACCGCCGTGGTCGAGGGCCTGGCGCAGGCGATCGTCAAGGGCGAGGTCCCGGAGACGCTCAAGGACAAGCAGCTCTACACGCTGGACCTGGGCGCCCTGGTGGCCGGCTCGCGCTACCGCGGTGACTTCGAGGAGCGCCTGAAGAAGGTCCTCAAGGAGATCCGCACCCGCGGCGACATCATCCTGTTCATCGACGAGCTGCACACCCTGGTCGGCGCGGGCGCCGCCGAGGGCGCCATCGACGCCGCCAGCATCCTCAAGCCGATGCTGGCCCGCGGCGAGCTGCAGACCATCGGTGCCACCACCCTGGACGAGTACCGCAAGCACCTGGAGAAGGACGCCGCGCTGGAGCGCCGCTTCCAGCCGATCCAGGTCGCGGAGCCCTCGCTGCCGCACACCATCGAGATCCTCAAGGGTCTGCGCGACCGCTACGAGGCCCACCACCGGGTCTCCATCACGGACGCCGCCCTGGTCGCCGCCGCCACCCTGGCCGACCGGTACATCTCGGACCGCTTCCTGCCGGACAAGGCGATCGACCTGATCGACGAGGCGGGCTCGCGCATGCGCATCCGCCGGATGACCGCGCCGCCGGACCTGCGCGAGTTCGACGAGAAGATCGCCGACGTGCGCCGCGAGAAGGAGAGCGCGATCGACGCGCAGGACTTCGAGAAGGCCGCGTCGCTGCGCGACGACGAGAAGCAGCTCCTGCAGGCCAAGGCCAAGCGCGAGAAGGAGTGGAAGGCCGGCGACATGGACGTCGTCGCGGAGGTCAACGAGGAGCTCATCGCCGAGGTCCTGGCCACCGCCACCGGCATCCCGGTCTTCAAGCTGACCGAGGAGGAGACCTCGCGCCTCCTGCGCATGGAGGACGAGCTGCACAAGCGCGTCATCGGCCAGAAGGACGCCATCAAGGCGCTCTCCCAGGCCATCCGACGCACCCGTGCGGGCCTCAAGGACCCGAAGCGCCCCGGCGGTTCGTTCATCTTCGCCGGCCCGTCCGGTGTCGGTAAGACCGAGCTGTCCAAGACGCTGGCGGAGTTCCTCTTCGGCGACGAGGACGCGCTGATCGCGCTCGACATGTCCGAGTTCTCCGAGAAGCACACCGTCTCCCGGCTGTTCGGCTCCCCGCCCGGCTACGTGGGCTACGAGGAGGGCGGCCAGCTGACCGAGAAGGTCCGCCGCAAGCCGTTCTCGGTCGTCCTCTTCGACGAGGTCGAGAAGGCCCACCCGGACATCTTCAACTCGCTGCTGCAGATCCTGGAGGACGGTCGCCTGACCGACTCCCAGGGCCGCGTGGTCGACTTCAAGAACACCGTCATCATCATGACGACCAACCTCGGCACCCGGGACATCTCCAAGGGCTTCAACCTGGGCTTCGCGGCCACGGGTGACACCCAGACCGGGTACGAGCGGATGAAGGCGAAGGTCGGCGAGGAGCTCAAGCAGCACTTCCGCCCCGAGTTCCTGAACCGAGTCGACGACATCGTGGTGTTCCACCAGCTGTCCGAGGAAGACATCATCCAGATCGTCGACCTCATGATCGCCAAGGTGGACGAGCGGCTCAAGGACAAGGACATGGGCCTGGAGCTCAGCGTCGAGGCCAAGAAGCTGCTGGCCAAGCGCGGCTACGACCCGATCCTGGGTGCCCGTCCGCTGCGCCGCACCATCCAGCGCGAGATCGAGGACCACCTCTCCGAGAAGATCCTCTTCGGTGAGCTGCGGGCCGGCCACATCGTCGTCGTCGACGTCGACGGCGAGGGCAAGAGCGCCAAGTTCACGTTCCGCGGCGAGGAGAAGTCGGCCGTCGCGGACACCCCGGCCGCGGTCGCCTCGTCCGGCCCGGACCTGACGAAGTAGCCAACTTTTAACAGACAACTTCACAGCAACCGAGCCCCCGGCGTCCGCGCCGGGGGCTCGGTGCGTTCCGCCCCTCCGCGCCCGGTGCCGCGGCGGGACGGGACGGACGGCCTCCGCCCTGGTTGGTACGGGTGCGGCCGATTTCTCAGGCAGGTTTAATCAACATACGGTTGACAGATGGTCAGCTGATGGGAAGTCGCGGAGCATAGCGCCGTGGCCATGTCATGGTCAAGGTCTATCTTTTTTGTGCACGCTTGTATCAAATGACGTCCACCTGTCTTTCATTTTGGTTTGCCGGGCTTTGGCCAAGAGCTGGCCCCGGTCGGGGAGGACGTCACAACGTTGAAGAACACCAGGAGAACCGCTGCGGCTGCCACCGCCGCAGCGGTCATAGTCACGCTCGGCGCGGGCCTGTTCCCGTCCACCGCCGTCGCGGCCGGCTCGGCCCCCGTGCCGAAGGACCCGGCCGAGGCCGTCCAGAACACCGAGCACAACATCCCGGGCCCGCTGACCGCGAAGGTGGAGGCCGAGCAGAAGGCCGCCACCGAGAAGCTGCTCAACGGCACCGCCCAGGTCGAGCAGCACAACGGCAGCACCAGTGTGAAGCTCGGCAAGGACAAGTACGTGGAGCTCGCCCGCGAGCGCACGGACAAGATCTTCACCATCCTGGTCGACTTCGGCGACCAGGTGGACAACACCACCAAGACGCCTGACGGCAAGGTCAAGTACGGCGGCGAGGCCGGCCCGAAGCACAACGAGATCGCGCAGCCGGACCCGGCCACCAACAACTCGACCGCGTGGCAGGCCGACTACAACCAGCAGCACTACCAGGACCTGTACTTCTCCAAGGACAAGCCCTCGCTGAAGACCTTCTACGAGAAGCAGTCCTCGGGCCGCTACTCGGTCGACGGCGTGGTCTCGGACTGGGTCCGGGTGCCGTGGAACGAGGCCCGGTACGGCTCGGACTACTGCGGCTCCAACGTCTGCGCCAGCGCGCAGGACCTGATCCGCGACGCCGTGGACATCTGGTACAAGGACCAGCTGGCCAAGGGTCAGACCGACGCCCAGGTCAAGGCGACGCTGGCCCAGTACGACCAGTGGGACCGTTACGGTTCGCACCACGACGGGAACTTCAACCAGCCCGACGGGTACATCGACCACTTCCAGATCGTGCACGCCGGCGAGGACAAGTCGGCCGGTGGCGGCAAGCAGGGCAGCAAGGCCCTGTGGGCGCACCGCTCGTACGTCTACGGCAACCTGACCGGCTCGGCCGGCCCCGAGGGCAACAAGCTCGGCGGCGTCCAGGTCGGCAACTCCGGTCTCTGGATCGGCGACTACACGATGCAGCCGGAGAACGGCGGCCTCGGCGTCTTCGCCCACGAGTACGGCCACGACCTCGGTCTGCCGGACCTCTACGACACCGCCGGCAAGGGCATCGACAACTCGGTCGGCTTCTGGTCGCTGATGTCCTCCGGTTCCTGGCTCGGTGAGGGCAAGAACAGCATCGGCGACATGCCGAACGACCTCGACGCCTGGAGCAAGTACCAGCTCGGCTGGCTGAAGGTCGACCATGCCAAGGCCGGCACCGAGTCGACGCACCACATCGGCCCGGTGGAGTACAACACCGACCTGCCGCAGGCGCTCCTCGTCGACCTGCCGAAGAAGAGCATCACCACCGAGATCAACAAGCCCTTCGCGGGCGGCAACGAGTGGTGGAGCGGCAGCGCCGACAACCTGAACGTCACGCTCACCCGTGACATCGACCTGACCGGCAAGACCAAGGCCAGCATCAACGCCAAGGCCTGGTACGAGCTGGAGCCGGACTTCGACTACGCCTTCGGCGAGGTCTCCACCGACGGTGGCAAGACCTGGACCGTCGTGGACGGCACCTGGAACGGCACCGCGCTCCCGCGCGAGAACAACCGTCCGGCCGTGAACGGCCTGGCCGCCACCTGGGGCGACCTGTCGTTCAACCTGGACGCGTACGCCGGCCAGAAGATCCAGTTCCGGTACCACAACACCACCGACGGCGGCCTGCACTACCGCGGCCTGGCGCTGGACAACATCGCGGTGGTCGCCGACGGCGCCACCCTGTTCAGCGACGACGTGGAGAACGGTGACAACGGCTGGGCCGCCACCGGCTTCGCCCGCTTCGCCGGCTCGTACACCAAGGACTACGCGCAGTACTACATCGCGGAGAACAAGCAGTACGTGTCGTTCGACGCGACGCTGAAGACCGGCCCGTACAACTTCGGCTTCGCCGACAAGCCGGGCTGGGTCGAGCACTACGCGTACCAGCCCGGTCTGCTGATCTGGTACTGGGACACCTCCCAGACCGACAACAACGTCAGCGCCCACCCGGGCCACGGCCTGGTCCTGCCGGTCGACTCGCACCCGACCCCGATCAAGTGGAGCGACGGCACCCTGATGCGTCCGCGCGTGCAGGGCTTCGACTCCACCTTCGGCTCGCGCCGCGTCCCCGCGCTGACCCTGCACAAGGCCGGCGTCGAGACCGTCGTCCCGAAGGCGAAGGGCGTCGACGAGTTCAGCGACCTGAAGTCGTGGTGGTCCAAGGACAACCCGTACTCCGGTGTCGACGTGCCGAAGACCGGCACCAGCATCGAGGTCGAGAACGAGTCCTCGAACTACCTGGAGACCTGGATCCGGGTCCGCCCGGTCGACAACTGATCGAGCCCGTAGCGATCAGCCTGTGACCAGGCAGCTCTGACAACTCCACGTCCGGCCCGTCCCCGCACCGCGCGGGGGCGGGCCGGACGCTTGTGCAGGGCCGGACGCACCGCCGAAGGCCGACGCCGCGTCAGGCGCGGTGCCTCGTCGGGCGGGGGTGTGTGCCTCGTCGGACGGGGGTGTGTGCCTCGTCGGACGGGGGTGTGTGCCTCATCGGGCGGCGGCCGCCGCCTCGACACCGGCGGCGGTCGGGCCGAGGGCGACGGCGGTGCTCGCAGCCGCGCAGGGCGGCGAAGCGGCGGTCCGCCCCACTCGGGCGGTCACCGGCGTCGGGGTCCTCGCTCCTGGCGTCGTCCGTGCGTCGATGGCCCCGCAGTCGACCGGGCCGCTCGGCGGTGCGGACCGATGCGGACCGAGCCCGCCGAACCCCACCCACGCGTGGTGCTGGTCACAGGCCCCCGACCCGGTACGACCGGCGGTAGTAGTGGGGGCGAACGGGAGGGCTGGGCGCCCGGGAGCGGGCGTGGGCGATCGGATCCCATGATCGGCACTTGGCCGGACCGGACGGTCGGCGTCACATCGACTACCCGGCGTCGTACGTCACACCGTTTGGGAGTCCGTCCGGTGCCGGTTACACCTGAGTGGTCCCCCGCTCAGCACGCCCCGAACGGGCCTTTCGTGCTGCCCCCGAACGACCAGTGAGGCACGGCCACCGATGTCCGACGTACCGCCCGTGGGGCCGGCCCTGCGCCGGCTCGGCCACGCCGTCCGCACCCGTGTCGAGCCCCTGCGCACGCTCGCCGCCGACGTACCGCCCGTGGGGCCGGCCCTGCAGCGGCTCGCCGCCCGCACGGCGGCCCTGACCGCGGCCTGGCAGCCCCGGCTCGACGACGCCGTCCGCACCCACGTCGCACCGCTGCGCACGCTCGCCACGCCCCGGCACACCACCCTGCCGGGCAGCCGCCAGCGGGCGGAGCACGACCACGCGCTGGCCTCGGTCGGGGCCGCCGCGGCACTGCTCGCCGGCGTGCTGCTGGTGGCCGCCCCCGGCAGCGCCTCGGCCCAGACCGTACTGCCCACCACGCCGGGCAGCTCGGCCTTCACCGCGCCGCGGGCGGAGGTGCCCAACGCCGGGCTGGTCCAGGTGTCCGGGCCCAGCCCGTACAAGCTGCCCGAAGACGGCGGCACGGCCCAGCAGTTGGTGGCGGTGGCGGACAACCTGCTGCCGCTGGAGCCGCCCGCCCCGGCCGAGCCCGCTCCCGCCGCCGCACCGGCGCCCGCCCCCGAGCCCGCCCCCGCCCCGGCCCCGGCGCCCGCACCCGAGTGGTCGGCGCCGGTGCCGGACGCGCCCACCAGCAACCCGTACGGGGTGGCCAACCGCAGCTACGCGGCCGGCTACCACACCGGGGTGGACTTCGCGGTCTCCCCGGGCACGCCGCTGCTGGCGGTCGGCAACGCGACGGTGGTGTCGGCCGCTTGGGACGGCGCGTACGGCAAGGAGGTCGTCCTGCGGCTCGCGGACGGGCACTTCGCGCAGTACGCGCACATGTCCTCGCTCGCGGTCTCGGCCGGCCAGCAGGTCGCGGCCGGCCAGCGGATCGGGCTGTCCGGGAGCACCGGCAACTCGACCGGGCCGCACCTGCACTTCGAGATCCGCACCAGCAACCGCTACGGCGCGGTGGTCAACCCGATCGCGTACCTCGCGGGGCACGGCGTCACGAACTTCTGACCGGTCCTCACGGACGCGCGGCGGCCGGGGCGGCGTTCGGCGAATCCGCCGGGTTCGGCGAATCCGGGGCGTTCGGCGAATCGGGGGCCGGCACCGCCGGGTGGCTGATCCTGCCGCCGATCTCCAGCGCGATATCCCGGGCCGTCCCGATCGCCTCGTGCAAGGTGGTCGCCGTGTCCAGCGGCTCGCCCCAGACGTTCTCGGCGTGGCCGCAGTCCGCGTTGTCCTGCTTCAGCAGGAACAGCGCCGAGTGGACGGTGAACAGCGCCATCGCGGCCCGGAGCCGGTCCGCGAAGTCCGCGTCCGGCCCGTGCACCAGCTGCATCATGGTGATCATGCGGTCCCGGAAGGCGAGGCCCGCCGGGGACTCGCGCAGCGCGGGCTGGTTCTCGTGGAAGAAGCGCAGCAGCGGGGCCCGCTCGGCCATCCCGTCCGCGAAGCGGCGGATCAGCTCGTCGCGCATCGCCGGGCTCCAGGCCTGCGTGCGGCCCCACGCGACGGTCTCGTCGATCGGCGCGGCCATCCGCTCGACGATGCCGAGGACGATGTCGTCCTTGGTCTTGAAGTGGTAGTAGAGCGCGGCCTTGGTCACACCGAGGCGGTCGGCGATCTCCCGCAGTGAGGTCTGCTCGTAGCCCTGCTCGGAGAAGAGCTCCAGCGACACCTCGATGATGCGAGCCCGGGTGTCGCTGCGGGGGCTGTGCGGAGTGCCCATGGCCTGCCTCATGACTGCGTCGGTGACTGCTGCGGACTCCCGGTGGCGTCCGCCCCGGACAACATTCTCCCTGCCCGGGTGGCTGGTTCGAAAACTGGCTTGACGACCGGCTAGTGAACAACTTACCGTGCCGACGATCGATAAACTAGCCGGGCGACAAGTAAGTGAGCCGCCGACCGGCCCGACGCTCCGTCCGACCCACCCCTCCGGGAGACCCCACCTCATGTCACAGTCCAAGACCGCCGGCCCGGTACCGGAGGACAAGACGGCCGAGGAGGAGCAGCCGCGGTCACCCCGCGAGATCCGCCTCGTGATGGTCGGCCTGGTCGTCACCATGCTGCTGGCCATGCTCGACAACCTGATCGTCGGCACCGCGATGCCGACCATCGTCGGCGACCTCGGCGGCGCCGAGCACCTGTCCTGGGTGGTCACCGCCTACACCCTGGCGACCGCCGCCTCGACCCCGATCTGGGGCAAGCTCGGCGACATGTACGGCCGCAAGGGCACCTTCCTCACCTCGATCGTGATCTTCCTGGTGGGCTCGGCGCTGTCCGGCCTGTCGCAGAACATGAACGAGCTGATCGGCTTCCGCGCCGTACAGGGCCTGGGCGCCGGCGGTCTGATGGTCGGCGTCATGTCGATCATGGGCGCGCTGGTCCCGCCGCGCGACCGCGGCAAGTACCAGGGCATGTTCGCCGCGGTGATGGCGCTCGCCACCATCGGCGGCCCGCTGGTCGGCGGCTTCATCACCGACCACCTGAGCTGGCACTGGACCTTCTACATCAACCTGCCGCTCGGCGTGGTCGCGCTGGCCGTCGTCATCGTCACCCTGAAGCTGCCGAAGGTCCGCAGCACCGCCAAGATCGACTACCTGGGCGCGATCCTGCTCACGGTCGGCATCACCTCGCTCGTGCTGATCACCACCTGGGGCGGCCAGCAGTACGCCTGGGGCTCCAAGGAGATCCTCGGCCTGGCCGCGCTCGCCGCCGCCTCGCTGATCGCCTTCTGCTACGTGGAGCAGCGGGTCGAGGAGCCGATGCTCCCGCTCACCCTGTTCAAGAACCTGAACTTCACCCTGGTCTCGATCATCGGCTTCGTCGTCGGCTTCGTGATGTTCGGCTCGACCGTCTTCCTGCCGCTCTACCAGCAGATCGTCCAGGGCGCCTCGGCGACCAACTCCGGCCTGCTGCTGATGCCGATGATGTTCGGCATGCTGGTGATCTCGCTCGTGGTCGGCCAGGCGGTCACCAAGACCGGCAAGTACCGGATCTACCCGATCATCGGCACCGTCGTGATGACCGGCGGCATGGTCCTGCTCTCCACCATGGGCACCGGGACCAGCAGCTTCACCTCGGCCTGCTGGATGATCGTGCTCGGCGCCGGCATGGGCTTCCTGATGCAGATCACCATGCTCGTCGCACAGAACAGCGTCGAGCTCAAGGACATGGGCGTGGCCAGCTCCACCGCCACCCTGTTCCGCACCATCGGCGGTTCCTTCGGTGTCGCGCTGTTCGGCGCGCTGTTCAACAACCGGGTGACCGACACCATGAAGGAGAAGCTCGGCGACCAGGCCGGCGCGGGCGGCGGCGTGAAGGACCCGGGCCAGATGAGCCCGGCCGCGCTGCGCAAGCTGCCCGAGAACATCCAGGACGCCTACCACCACGCGGTGTCCAACGGCATGCACACCGTCTTCCTGTGGGGCGCCGGCGTGGCCGTGATCGCGATCGCCGCCGCGCTGTTCCTGCGCGAGGTGCCGCTGCGCGGGACGGGCAAGGGCGAGAAGCCGGCCGAGGCCTCGCTGGAGGCCGCGGCCGTCTGACGGTCCCGCTCGGCACGACGGCGGCGCCCCCGGAAGGTTCGTCCTTCCGGG
>NZ_JBHWCL010000047.1:0-58036 GCF_042735125.1 Kitasatospora sp. NPDC059599
GGTGAACTCCCCGCCCGGGCCGTCGCGTTGTTCGCCTTCCGGGCCTCGCCTGCCGGTCCGTCAGCCGAGGATCAGCTGCACCGGGTTGCGCTCTAGCAGCAGCACCGCGACGTCGTCCGTCAGCGCGCCGCCGTTCAGCTCCTCGACCTCGGCGATGGCACTGTCCACCAGTCGCCCCCGGGTCAGTCCGGCGGCCTGGTGGTCGCCGATCAGCCCGGCGAGCCCGTCCTGGCCCAGACGCCGGGAACCGGCCCCGACCCGTCCTTCGATCAGGCCGTCGGTGTAGAGCAACAGCCGCCAGCCGGGACGGAGTTCGACCTCGTGGGCGGGCCAGGCGGCCTCCCCGTCGTGGCAGGGCAGCAGGCCGAGCGCGGGCCCGGCGAGGTCGGCGGGCAGGGTGACCGGCTCGTGGTCGCGGCCGAGCAGCAGCGGGGCCGGGTGCCCGGCGAGGTAGAGCCGGGCCCGTTCGCCGGTGCCCAGCGAGTCGAGGTCGCTGCCGGTGCCACCGGGCCCGATGACGAGCATGCAGAGCGTCGCGAAGATCTCGTCGCTGCGCCGCTCGTGCTCCAGGACGTGCTGGAGGGTGGTGAGCAGCTCCTCGCCGGTGAGGCCCGCGAAGACCAGGGTGCGCCACGCTATCCGCAGCGCGACGCCGAGTGCGGCCTCGTCCGGGCCGTGGCCGCAGACGTCGCCGATCACGACGTGGACGGTGCCGTCATCGGTGCGTACGGCGTCGTAGAAGTCGCCGCCGAGCAGGGCGCGGCGGCGGCCGGGGCGGTAGCGGCGGGTGAAGGAGAGCCCGGCGCCGTCCAGCAGCGGCGTGGGCAGCAGGTGGCGCTGGAGGCGGGCGTTCTCCTGGCCGCGCAGCTCGGCCTCGACCAGGCGGCGCTGGGACTCGTCGGCGCGTTTGCGCTCGACGGCGTAGCGCAGCGCGCGGGCCAGCAGCGGCCCGTCCGTCTCGTGCTTGATCAGGAAGTCCTGGGCGCCGGCGGCGACGGCGGCCGCGCCGAGTTCGGCCCCGGCGGCGTCGGTGAGCACCACCACGGGGATGTGCGGGGCGCGGCGGAGCAGCTCGTGCAGGCCCTCCAGCCCGTCGGAGGAGTCGGAGGGGTGCGGCAGGTCGGCGGGCGCGGCGAGGTCGAGCAGCACGCAGCCGAACTCGGGGCCGCGGGAGCGTCCGCGCCGGGCCGAGAGGGCGCTCTGGGCCAGCAGGGCGGTGGCCTGGTCGAGGCCGCGGGCCCAGTGGATCTCGATCGAGGTGCCGCTGTCGGCCACCGCCGCCTTGATCAGCTGGGCGTCCGAGGCGTCGTCCTCGATGACCAGCAGCCGCAGCGGCGCCCCGCCGTCGGCGGGGTTGTCGGGGCCGGGCCCCGGCGGGACCTCGGAGACGTGCGACGGGTGGACGGCGTGCGCGGCTCGCACCGCCTGCGAACGGGGGTGGGGTATCGGGGGAGCCGCCGTCGCGGGGCCGGTCGTGACCGGGCGGTTGCGGGCATGGCCGACGGGGGCGCCGTGGGCGCCCGACAGGTCCGCGGCGCCAGGTGCCCGCCCGTCTCCCGTTGCGGGCATCGGTGGTTCCTCCCTTTCCCCGACTGCGTAACGGTCGGCGTCCGTCCGCAGTGCCCGCCTGGCACCGTGCGTCGGGGAACTTCTCGCGACCATAACGTGATCTCCGGGGATTTCTCTGGCCGACCGGCGCCGTTGTGGTTATTGCCACGCCGGTGGCGGTGTGGTGATCGGACTCGGATGACGACGGATGCCCGTCGCGGCCGCGGCCGCGCGGGGAGGAGAAGGGGGCAGACGGTGGTGACACGGATCACCCTGGTTGAGGGTGACATCACGGAACAGCAGGTGGACGCGGTGGTGAACGCCGCGAACTCGTCCCTCCTGGGGGGTGGCGGGGTGGACGGCGCGATCCACCGCAAGGGCGGGCCGCAGGTCCTGGAGGAGTGTCGTCGACTGCGCGCCTCGCACTGGGGCAAGGGGCTGCCCACCGGGCACGCGGTGGCGACGACGGCCGGACGGCTGCCGGCCCGGTGGGTGGTGCACACCGTCGGGCCGGTGTACCGGGAGGAGGAGTACGAGGAACGGGCGGAGCTGTTGGCCTCCTGCTATCGCGAGTCGCTGCGCGTCGCGATGGAGCTGGGCGCGCGCACGGTGGCCTTCCCGGCCGTGTCTGCCGGGATCTACGGCTGGCCGCCGGCGGACGCGGCCCGGATCGCGCTGGGCACCGTCGCCCGGGTGCTGGACGGCGGTGGCGCGGAGGCGGGTGCGGCGCCGGTGGAGGTGCGGTTCGTGCTGTTCGGGGCGGAGATGTACGGGGTGTTCGAGCGGGCCCGACAGGAGCTGCTCGGGCCGGATGACTGACAGGCGGGACGGCTGAACGGCGGGGCCGGACAGGGTGCGTACCGGGCGGCGTGTGGTGTCGTCGCCCGGTCGCGTCCATGGTGGCGTGACGAGGCGTCAACACGCCAGAGATATTCGATAACTCGTTCGAGTGAATGCGTCGGGTCGCTCACCAGCTCCCGCCCGCACCGGGCCCGCGGCGGCTCCGGCGGCTCCGGCGAATCCGGAGACTACGGCGCGAGCGCCGACCAGGGCAGCGTGATCTCGCCCTGCCGCCACCGCCCCCGCGCGTCCACCAGCGGCCAACTGCCCGCCAGCGCCGTGCAGGCCGCCACCCAGCGCTGCCGCGCCCCGAACGCCCCGTACGGCGCCGCCGCCGCCCAGGCCCGGTCGAAGTCGGTCAGGAAGGCGTGCACCGGCCGCCCCGGCACGTTGTGGTGGATCAGCGCCTTCGGCAGCCGCTCGGCGAGGTCGGAGGGCTGCTCCAGGCCGCCGAGCCGGGCCGCGAAGGTCACCGTCCGGGGGCCCTCCGGGCCGAGCGCCACCCAGACGTGCCGCCGGCCGATCTCGTCGCAGGTGCCCTCGACCAGCAGCCCGTCCGGGGCGAGCCGGGAGCGCAGCCGCTCCCAGACCCCGGCCACCGCCGCCTCGTCGTACTGCCGCAGCACGTTGGCCGCCCGGATCAGCCGGGCCGGTGCGCCGCCGTCCAGCGGCACCTCGAAGCCGCCGCGCCGGAAGGTGAGCAGCGGCGGCGCGGCGTACGGCAGCGCGGCTGCGACCCGCTCCGGTTCGATCTCGATGCCGACCACCCGGACGTCCGGCCTCACCGCGCGCAGCCGGGCGGCCAGTTCGACGGCCGTCCACGGCGCGGCGCCGTAGCCGAGGTCCACCGCCACCGGCGGGTGCTCGGCGGCGCGCAGGGCCCGGCCGAGGGTGTGGGCGATCCAGCGGTCCATCCGGCGCAGCCGGTTGGTGTTGGTGGTGCCCCGGGTGACGGTCCCCACCGGGCGTCCGGTCCGCCCGCGGGAGGGCGCGGCGGTGGCGGGGTCGAAGGAGGCGGCCATGCCCAGAAGGGTAGCCGGGGAGCCGGTGG
The DNA here is from genome assembly GCF_042735125.1 of Kitasatospora sp. NPDC059599. Taxonomy (NCBI): domain Bacteria; kingdom Bacillati; phylum Actinomycetota; class Actinomycetes; order Kitasatosporales; family Streptomycetaceae; genus Kitasatospora; species Kitasatospora sp. NPDC059599. The sequence continues at coordinate 3,440 of NZ_JBHWCL010000047.1, forward strand.
CACCGCGCTGACCAGGCAGGACGGCGTCCGGCCCGGATCGGGCGGTGGACCGGTGGGGCTCGTGGGCCGGACCGGGAATGCCGGACGCCGCCCGCGTGGTTGGCACACTGGTGGTGATGTGTGCCCGGACGGGGCAGCGCACACCGGACAACGGGCGGCCCGACGCGGACCGCCTAGACGGGCCGCACAGAGGAGGCTTCAGCCAGGTGATCCAGCACCCCGTCCGTTCGGTACGCCGTGCCCAGCCCGCCGTGCCCGCGCGCGGCCGGCTCCAGTCGCTCGTCCCCGGGCGCCGCCGCCCGCGCCGGATAGCGATGTTGAGCGTCCACACCTCGCCGCTGCACCAGCCCGGCACCGGGGACGCCGGCGGGATGAACGTCTACATCGTCGAGCTGGCCAAACGCCTGGCCGACCTCAACATCGAGGTCGAGGTGTTCACCCGGGCGATCTGCTCGGACGACGCCCCGACCGTCGAACTGGCCCCGGGCGTGCTGGTCCGCCACGTCACCGCCGGGCCGTACGAGGGCCTGGTCAAGGAGGACCTGCCGGCCCAGCTGTGCGCGTTCACCCACGGGGTGCTGCGCACCGAGGCGGGCCACCGCCCCGGCCACTACGACCTGGTGCACTCGCACTACTGGCTCTCCGGGCAGGTCGGCTGGCTGGCCGCACAGCGCTGGGGGGTGCCGCTGGTGCACACCATGCACACCATGGCGAAGGTCAAGAACGCCGCGCTGGCCGAAGGCGACACGCCCGAGCCCGCGGCCCGGGTGATCGGCGAGACCCAGGTGGTGGAGGCGGCCGACCGGCTGATCGCCAACACCACCGAGGAGGCCGCCGAGCTGGCGCTGCACTACGCCGCCCGGCCGGACCAGCTGGCCGTCGTCCACCCCGGCGTCAACCTCGACGTCTTCCGCCCCGACGGTGCCGGGGCGTCCGCCGCCGCCCGGGCCCGGCTGGGCCTGCCGCAGGACGCCGCCGTGCTGCTCTTCGCCGGCCGGATCCAGCCACTGAAGGCCCCCGACGTGCTGCTGCGGGCGGTCGCCGCGCTGCTGGCCCGCCGTCCGGAGCTGCGCGAGCGCCTGGTGGTGCCGGTCGTCGGCGGCCCGTCCGGCACCGGGCTGGCCCGGCCGGAGAGCCTGCACAAGCTCGCCGCCCAGCTCGGGATCTCCGACGTGGTCCGCTTCCACCCGCCGGTCGGCCAGGAACGGCTCGCCGAGTGGTACCGCGCGGCGACGGCCCTGGTGATGCCCTCGTACAGCGAGTCCTTCGGTCTGGTCGCGCTGGAGGCGCAGGCCTGCGGCACCCCGGTGGTGGCGGCCGCGGTCGGCGGCCTGCCGGTCGCGGTCCGGGACGGCGAGACCGGCAGCCTGGTGCGCGGCCACGACCCGCTGGAGTGGTCGCACGCGTTGGAGCCGTACGTCACCGACCCGGCGCTGGTGGCCGGGCGCGGTGCGGCGGCGGCCCGGCACGCGGCCGCCTTCGGCTGGGACACCGCGGCGGCGACCACCGCCGAGGTGTACGCCGGCAGCCTGGCCCGCCCGGCCGGCCGGCTGGCCACCGCCCGCCGCCGGCTCACCTGAGGCCGGGGCCCGCGACGACGGAGGCCGGGGCCGGAGCCCTGGACCGAGCCCCGGGCCCGGGACGACGGAGGCCCCGTGCCGGGCGGGCCGTGCTGCGCCCGACGGGTACCGGCGAGTAACGTCACCTCCATGGCAATCCGCACCAAGGACGAGGCCCTGACCCTCCTGCGCACCGCCCTGGACGACACCGGGGTGGCCTGGGAGCCGGCCGCCACCGACCCGCACACCCTGGTGGCGACCCTCCCGGGCACCCGGAAACTGAGCACCACCTGCGCCCTGCGGGTCGGCGACCACACCCTGTCGGTGAACGCCTTCGTGATCCGCCGCCCGGACGAGAACCACGAGGCCGTCTACCGCTGGCTGCTGGAGCGCAACACCAAGCTGTACGGCGTGGCCTACGCGATCGACGCCCTCGGCGACGTCTACCTGGCCGGCCGGCTTCCGCTGGAGGCACTCACCCCGCTGGTCGTGGACCGGGTGCTCGGGACGGTGCTGGAGAACGCGGACGAGCCGTTCAACACCCTGCTGGAGCTGGGCTTCGCCTCGGCGATCCGGCGCGAGTGGGAGTGGCGGACCAAGCGCGGGGAGTCCACCCGCAACCTGGCCGCCTTCGCCCACCTGGCCGACCGGGACGCCGACGGGCACGGCGCCGCCGGCTGACGGCCGGCGGCCGGCGGCACGGGATCAGGCGCGGGCCGGGGCCTGCCCGACCTCCGCGGCGGGCGCCGCTCCCGGTGCCGCTCCCGGCGCCGGCACCGCGACGGCCTCGACGACCGCGACCGGCCCGGGGCCCGTCGCCGCGCCGGTCCGCTTCCCCAGCAGCAGGTAGCCGGCCGCGGCGACCGTGCCGCAGACCCCGCACGCGCCCCACAGCACCCCGCTGCCCGCCCGCTCCAGCAGCACGCCGCCCGCGGCCGGGCCGAGGAACGAGGCGAGCGACCAGGAGAGCGAGTAGACGCCCTGGTAGCGCCCGCGCGCGCGGGCCGGGGACAGCTCGGCGATCAGGCCCATGAGGGTCGGCGTGTAGAGGATCTCCCCGACCGTCCAGACCGCCACGGTGAGGGCGTAGATCCACGCGGACGACCCGGCCAGTGCCGTCATCCCGAACCCCCAGCCGATGAACAGCGAGGCCGCGGCCAGCATGGCGGACCGGCTGCGGTTCTCGACCCAGCGGGTCAGCGGGATCTGCAGCAGCACGATCAGCAGCCCGTTCAGGCCGATGACCAGGCCGTACTCGGTGGACGTGATCCCCCAGCGGCCCATGTCCACCGCGAGGGTGGTGGAGCCCTGTTGGAGCACCAGGGCGAGCAGCAGGGTGAGCCCGACCACGGCCATGAAGCGGCGGTCGCGGAACACCGTGCCGAGGCCGACCGCCGGCTCGTCGGCCTTCGCTGCCGGGGCGTCGGGCCTGGTCTCCGGGATCCGGACGAAGACCACCACCGCGCAGAGCACGGTGGAGAGCGCGTCCAGCAGGAAGAGCGCGAGGTAGCCGTGGGTGGCGATCAGGCCGGCCACCGCCGAGGAGAGGCCGAAGCCCAGGTTGATCGCCCAGAAGTTCAGCGAGTAGGCACGGACCCGGTCGGCGGCCGGGACGATGTCCGCGATGATCGCCGAGATGGCCGGGCGGGTGGCGTTGTTGCAGAAGCCGACCAGGAAGGCCACCACCGCGATCGCGGCCTGCCCGTCGGTGAAGCCGAGCACGGCGGTGAACAGCGCGGTGCCGAGCTGGGCGGCGAGCAGGGTCGGACGGCGCCCGACCCGGTCGGTCAGCACCCCGGCCACGATCGAGGAGGCCGCCGAGCCGAGGCCGAACAGGGCGGCGACCAGGCCCGCGTAGGACGCCGAGTACCCCCGGCTGCTGGTGAGGTAGAGCGCCAGGAAGGTGACCACGAAGGCGCCGAGCCGGTTGACCAGGGTCGAGACCCAGAGCCACCAGAACTGGCGCGGCAGTCCGCCCGCCGTCTCCTGCACCATTCTTCGGAACCGGGCGGTGACGAGCATGTGGGGGCTCCCGAGGGCAGGTGTCCGCTGAGCGGCGCGGGCAGGCCCGGTCAGCCGACGTATGTAAGTGGCAGGTGCGCGCCGGACACGTTACACAGCGGGACAAGGTCCCCACCAGGGGTTTTCGGGCCCTCCACTAAGCTGGGGCCCATGGCTGACACGACGTACCGACTCATCCTGCTCCGCCACGGCGAGAGCCAGTGGAACCAGAAGAACCTGTTCACCGGTTGGGTCGACGTCGACCTCAACGAGAAGGGTGAGAAGGAGGCCGCCCGCGGTGGCGAGCTCCTGGCCGCCGAGGGCCTGTTCCCCGACGTGGTGCACACCTCGCTGCTGCGCCGCGCCATCCGCACCTCGCAGATCGCCCTGGACAAGGCCGACCGCCACTGGATCCCGGTCAGCCGCAGCTGGCGCCTGAACGAGCGCCACTACGGTGCGCTGCAGGGCAAGGACAAGGCCCAGACCCTGGCCGAGTTCGGTGAGGACCAGTTCCAGCTGTGGCGCCGTTCCTACGACACCCCGCCGCCGGTGCTGGCCGACGACGCCGAGTACTCGCAGGCCGGTGACGCCCGCTACGCCGACATCCCGAGCGAGCTGCGTCCGCGCACCGAGTGCCTGAAGGACGTCGTCGAGCGGATGCTCCCGTACTGGTACGACGCCATCGTCCCGGACCTCGCCTCCGGCAAGACCGTCCTGGTCACCGCCCACGGCAACAGCCTGCGCGCGCTGGTCAAGCACCTCGACGGCGTCTCCGACGAGGCCATCGCCGGCCTGAACATCCCGACCGGCATCCCGCTGGTGTACGAGCTGGACGCCGACTTCAAGCCCGTCACCGCGGGCGGCCGCTACCTCGACCCGGACGCCGCCGCCGCGGCCATCGAGGCGGTCAAGAACCAGGGCAAGAAGTAGGCGCGAGCGGGCGCGCAGTCGGCCCGGAGCGTGTGGAGGCCCCGTCACCCGGTTCGCCGGGGGCGGGGCCTCTTCCGTTCAACCTGCCTGCCGGGATGGCGAGTTGGGCGGTCCTGAAAGTGGTTCAGACCATTGACGGGCGGTGGTGGCGGCTCCTACCGTGAAGGCACCGGGCCGGCGCGGGCATGCCATGGATCTCCCCGTCCGGGCCCGCACCCCCACGTGCGCGTCCGCGCCCCGGTGCACTCTCCATCCACCCCCACGGAGGAGCACCATGCGCACACGTCACGTCGTCGGGGCGGTGGTCGCCGCGCTGGCGGTACCGCTCACGCTCGCCTTCCCGGCCTCGTCCCACGGCTGGATCTCGACCCCGCCCAGCAGGGCCGCTCTCTGCGACGTGCACACGAGCGGCGTCCCCTGGGACTGCGGCGACATCCAGTGGGAGCCGCAGAGCGTCGAGGGCCCCAAGGGCTTCCCGGCCCTGGGCCCCTCCGACGGCACCATCTGCGCCGGCGGCAACGCGCGCTTCGCGGAGCTGGACGACCCGCACGCGGGGGCCTGGCCGACCACTGCGGTGACGGCGGGTCGGCAGCTCACCTTCACCTGGACGTTCACCGCCCGGCACGCGACCACGGACTTCCGCTACTACATGACCAAGCCGGGCTACGACGCCGGCCGGCCGATCACCCGGGCGAACCTGGACCTGACGCCCTTCCTGACCGTCCCGTACGGCGGGAAGCAGGTGCCGAGCACGCTGAGTCACACCGCGACCGTCCCGGGCGGGCGCACCGGCCACCAGGTGGTCGTCGCGGTCTGGACGATCGCCGACACCGGGAACGCCTTCTACTCCTGCACCGACGTGCGGTTCTGACACCGGGCCCCGGCCCCGCGGGCGGGCCGGACGCGAACCCGGACGCGATTTGGACCCGGACGCGAACGAGGTGCACGGCCGCCGGAATGCCGTGCACCTCGGGGGTCCTCAGTGGCCGCCGCAGCAGCCGCCGTGCGCGCCGCCGCACTGGCAGGGCGCGCCGGACTGGCAGCCGCAGCCGCAGCCCGGGCCGCAGCCGCAGCCGGCGGCGAGGACGGGCAGAAACCTCGGGGCGGGCGGCTCGACGGTGTCGCGGGCGGGTGCCGGGCGGGTCGGGTTGGCTTTCATCGAGCTGTTCCCTCCGTGAAGCGGGCACACGCCGGCGCCCGATGCTTCGAGTGAAACCGCCGAACGGAGGGAGCGTCAACGGGCGCGCAGTGGTGGGGCGTACGGAAACGCGTGCGCCCGCACCACCCTCGCCGCAGGTTTACTCACCCCTGGGGATGAGCGGCCGTCGGGACGGAGCTCACTCCGCCGCGCCGGCCTCCAGCGCCTCGGCGGCCTCGGTGGCGGCCACGAACTCGGCCACGTGCTCGCCCGTCACCAGGTACACAACGCGCTTGGCGACCGACACCGCGTGGTCCGCGAAGCGCTCGTAGTAGCGGCCGACCAGGGTGATGTCGACGGCGGTCTCGATGCCGTGGTGCCAGCGCTCGTCGATCAGGTGCGACAGCAGCTCGCGGTGCAGGGTGTCGATGGCGTCGTCGTCCTGCTCCATCTCCAGGGCCTTGTCGACGTCCTTGGTGGCGATCACCAGGCCGGCCTTGGCCACCAGGCGCTGGGCGAGCTGGCCCATCTCCAGGACGGTGGCGTGCAGGTCGCGCGGCACGGCCGTGTCGGGGTAGCGCATCCGCGCGACCTTCGCGACGTGCCGGGCGAGGTCGCCGCAGCGCTCCAGGTCGGCGCTCATCCGCAGTGAGGTGACGACGATGCGCAGGTCGGTGGCGACCGGCTGCTGCCGGGCCAGCAGGTCGATCGCCCGGTCCTCCAGCTCGTGGTGCAGCTCGTTGATCTTCTCGTCGGCGGCGATCACGCTCTCCGCCAGCGCCAGGTCCGCGTCGAGGAGGGCGGTGGTGGCGCGGCCGAGGGCGGAGCCGACCAGCCGGGCCATCTCGATCAGGCTGTCGCCGATCGCATCGAGTTCCTCGTGGTACGCGTCGCGCATGTTCTCTCCTCAGTAGCTGTGTCGGTGGCGGTGCCGACCGGTCAGCCCGTCCGACCGTCGTTCCGGCGTTCGGGTGACCGCTGCTGGTGGCGCGCATCGTACGCGCACACCCGAGCCGGTGCGTCCTGTTCGGCGCGCCGATCTCTCCCACACGGGCTGCCTGGCCAACTTTCCGCCGTCAGGGCGACGGTGCACGGCCGGTACGGTGAATCAGCAGCCACACGAAGGTGAATTCTCGGCAACGCGTGGTCGATGCCTTGATCCAGCCCTTGGGGAGTGACCTGGCCGTGCGCTTACGCTGGCCACATGGACGTGAACGTGGCCGCCGCCGCTGCCTGCGCCATAGCCGGGCTCGGTGTCGGCCTCACCGCCTCCATCGCCTTCCGTTGGAGCGAGCGCGAGCAGGCCAGGGGCAAGCACAGCGGCACCAGCGGCAGGAACCACGGCCGGTACCAGGCACTGGGCACCGGCAACCCCGAGCCGCCCCTGCCGCCGGGGGTCGACACCGTGCTCTCCGTGCTGCGCTCCTGCGCGATCGTGCTGGGCGAGGGCGACGAGGTGGTCAAGGCGAGCTCGGCGGCGTACGCGATGGGCCTGGTGCGGGGCGGTGCGGTCGCCGTGGACCAGATGCTCGCGCTGGCCCGCGCCACCCGCCGGGACGGCGAGATCCGCCAGGTCGAGCTGGAGGTGCCCCGACCGGGCGCGGCCCGCGCGGCCGAGCCGCTCGCGGTCTCCGTCCGGGTCGCCCCGCTGGGCTCCCGGCTGGTGCTGGTGCTGGTCGAGGACCAGACCGAGCGGCGCCGGGTGGAGGCCGTCCGCCGGGACTTCGTGGCCAACGTCAGCCACGAGCTCAAGACCCCGGTCGGTGCCCTGTCGCTGCTCTCCGAGGCGGTCGCCGACGCGTCCGACGACCCGGAGGCGGTGCAGCGCTTCGCCGGCCGGATGCAGGTCGAGGCGACCAGGCTGGCCAGCCTGGTCCAGGAGATCATCGACCTCTCCCGGGTCCAGGACGACCGGTTGATGGTCGACCCGGAGCCGGTCGCGGTGGACGAGCTGATCGCCGAGGCGATCGACCGCTGCCGCCAGCAGGCCGCCGCCAAGCAGATCCTCATCGCGGCGGGCGGCATCGCCGGCCTCTACCTGCACGGCAACCGCGGCCAGCTCGCCGCGGCGCTCGGCAACCTGGTCGAGAACGCCGTCAACTACAGCCCGCCCCGCACCCGGGTGGCGATCGCCACCCGTCGGATCTCCAGCGCCGCGGCGCTCGGGGAGGCGGACGGCGAGCTCATCGAGATCTCGGTCACCGACCAGGGCATCGGCATCTCCGAGAAGGACCGCGAGCGGGTCTTCGAACGCTTCTACCGCGTCGACCCGGCCCGCTCCCGGGCCACCGGCGGCACCGGCCTCGGCCTCTCCATCGTCAAGCACGTCGCCGCCTCGCACGGCGGCACGGTCTCGGTGTGGAGCGTCGAGGGCCAGGGCTCGACCTTCACCATCCGCCTGGCCGCCGGACAGGCGCCCGTCGACGACGGGCCCGACGGGACCGACGACGATCCGGACCGCGGTCCGGACGCCGCCGGGCTCGCCACGGCACCCCGAACCCTCACCACGGACCGCACGGACCACCCGGACCGTACCGACCGTTCGCTCCCTGCCGGGGAGCGGGAACAACACCTGTCAGACACAACCCCCCAGCTTGCCCCGGAGGCCTGATCGTGACCCGAGTACTGGTGGTCGAGGACGAGGAGTCGTTCAGCGACGCCCTCTCGTACATGCTCCGCAAGGAGGGCTTCGAGGTGGCCGTCGCCGCCACCGGCCCCGACGCGCTGGAGCAGTTCGAACGCAACGGTGCCGACCTCGTCCTGCTCGACCTGATGCTGCCGGGCCTGCCCGGCACCGAGGTCTGCCGCCAGCTCCGGGTGCGGTCCAACGTCCCGGTGATCATGGTGACCGCGAAGGACAGCGAGATCGACAAGGTCGTCGGGCTGGAGATAGGCGCTGACGACTACGTCACCAAGCCGTACTCCACCCGGGAGCTGGTCGCCCGGATCCGCGCGGTGCTGCGCCGCCGCGGCGAGGACGGCGGCGCGGGCGAGAACGGCAACGGCCCGGGCGCCCTGGAGGCGGGACCGGTCCGGATGGACGTGGACCGGCACGTGGTGACCGTGGACGGCGCCAAGGTCGACCTCCCGCTCAAGGAGTTCGACCTGCTGGAGATGCTCCTGCGCAACGCGGGCCGGGTGCTCACCCGCATGCAGCTGATCGACCGGGTCTGGGGCGCGGACTACGTCGGTGACACCAAGACCCTGGACGTCCACGTGAAGCGTCTGCGGGCCAAGATCGAGCCGGACCCGGGCGCGCCGCGCTACCTGGTCACCGTCCGCGGCCTGGGCTACAAGTTCGAGCCGTAGACCGAAGACACCCCGTCCCACGCGGAAGGCCCCCGCCGGCAGCAGCCGGAGGGGGCCTTCGCGCGTTCCCGGCGGGCCCGCCGGGGGCGGGGGCGTCAGTGGGTGGCCGGGACCGCCGGGGTGGTGGCGCCGGCCGGGACGGCCGGAGCGGTGGCCGTGGTGCCCGGCGTCGCGGTGGTGCCCGGGGTGGTCGTGGCGCCCGGGGTGGTGGCACCGGCGGTCGGGGAGGCCGAGGCGGGGGCGGTGGTCTTGGCGGGCACGGCGCTCGCCGTGGGGGTCGGGCCGTAGCCCTTGTACAGGCCCTTGCCGTCCGGGCTCACACTGGCCTGGGCGGTGACCTTCTGGCCGTCCTTGAAGGTGAAGGTCGTGTCGGCGAACCCGCCGACGTGGACGGCCGCGGTCGCGACGAGGGCGGACGGGTTGCCCTGACCGCCGATCGCCACGGCGCCACCGGCCGGGATGACGATGCCGGTCAGCGGGGCACCGGCGGCGTCCGCGAAGGCCGCGGAGGCGGTGTCGACGGTGACGGACTGCAGCTCGGCCGGGACCTCGCCGGTGTTCGCGATGTTCACGACCACGTTGGCGGGGCCGGTGTAGTCGCCCGAGGTGCCCACCCCGGTGACGATCACGATGTTGTTCAGTCGGAGGTTCGTCCCGAGGGTTGCCGCCGCGTTGTCCGGCTTGACCTGCAGGGTGTCCGGCGTGTTGCCGGCTGCGCAGGAGGACAGCGATGCGATGGCGATGGCGGCGATGGCGGCGATGCCGCCGCGTCGAAGGCTGCGGCTCACGGCGGCGGCTTCTCCTAAGTCACGTGTCGATAGGTCAGGTCTCAGATTATCGACCTCGTTTATGCGCTCCTCACGGGGTGGTCCCCGTGTCGCACTCCTGGGGGTCCCCGGGGGCCGTCCGGCGGTACGTCCGCCATGTCCTGGTCACATCGCGGACAAGCTTCGACCAAGATCGAATAACGATTGGGTCGCGACCGGAAAAGGGGTGAAAGCTCAAGATCCAATCATGCTTGCGGGGGTGTTGCGCAAGGGTTTCGACGAACCCCGGAACCGCCTCCGACCTGCGGGAAGCCCCTCTCGAACACCGGTCGCAGCACGTGATGGGGGTGCTTGTCAAGCCCCGAGACCTGCCCTGACCTGCGAAAACGCCCTTCGGGTGCGCCGAGAAGCGTGTTATTCTGGAAAGCCACGGAAGGGGTCCTGTCACATGACGTTCAAGGTTGGCGACACGGTGGTCTACCCCCATCACGGGGCCGCACTGATCGAGGCCATCGAAACTCGCCAGATCAAGGGTGTGGACAAGACCTACCTGGTGCTCAAGGTGCAGCAGGGAGACCTGACGCTCCGCGTGCCCGCCGAGAACGCGGAGTTCGTCGGCGTGCGCGATGTGGTCGGCCAGGAGGGTCTGGACCGGGTCTTCGAGGTGCTGCGCGCACCGTACACGGAAGAGCCGACCAACTGGTCCCGTCGCTACAAGGCGAACCTGGAGAAGCTCGCCTCGGGCGACGTTATCAAGGTCGCCGAGGTTGTGCGCGACCTCTGGCGTCGCGAGCGCGAGCGCGGCCTCTCGGCCGGCGAGAAGCGGATGCTCGCGAAGGCGCGCCAGATCCTCGTCAGCGAACTCGCGCTGGCGGAGAACACCAACGAGGACAAGGCGGAAACGCTGCTCGACGAGGTCCTCGCCTCGTAGCGCACGCGTCGCCGCATGCGGTCGGGCTGCCGCCCAACGCTCACAGCGCCCGGTGTCGGCGCGCCGCTCCTCGGACGAACCGTCCGGGAGTGGTGCAGTGGCACTCCGGGCGCTGAGGCGTGTCCGGACAACGCCTCCCACCCGGGCCGGCCCAGGCCGGCGGGACCGTTTCTGCGCGCCCGCCCTCTCGCGGATCCTGCGGAGTGCGAACGCTGCGGAACCGTGCGGCGGGCAGCGGACCGTGGCTCTTCGGAAGGGGTCCGGTGCGCCCGCCGGGCACGCCATGGCCATACCCACTTCGCCGAAGGAGTGAAACCTGAACGCGTCAGCAGCAGTCGCAGCAGCAGTGGTGCCCGCCGCCGGACGTGGTGAGCGGCTGGGCCCCGGGGCCCCGAAGGCCCTGCGGGAGCTGGGCGGTGTCCCGCTCCTGGTGCACGCCGTCCGGGCGCTGGCCCGCAGCCGGGCCGTCGGCCTGGTCGTGGTCGCCGCACCCGCCGACGGGGTGGCCGAGGTGGTCGCCCTGCTGGACAGCCACGGGCTGGACGGCAAGGACGTCCGGGTGGTGGCCGGCGGCGCGACCCGCCAGGAGTCGGTCCGGCTGGGCCTGGCCGCGATCCCGGAGGACGTGGAGATCGTCCTGGTGCACGACGCGGCACGGCCGCTCGTGCCGGTCGAGGTGGTGGACGCCGTCGCGGCCGCCGTCCGGGCCGGGGCGCGGGCCGTGGTGCCCGCCGTGCCACTGGCCGACACCGTGAAGCGGGTCGAGCCGAACCCGGGCCACCCCGAGCCGGTGCTCGACACGCCCGAGCGGTCCGCCCTGCGCGCGGTGCAGACCCCGCAGGGCTTCGACCGCGCCACCCTGGTCCGGGTGCACGCCGAGGCGCTGGCCGAGGAGAACGCGGGCACCGCCGGCGCGCCGCCGGTCACCGACGACGCCGGCCTGGTCGAGCGCTACGGCGGCGGGGTCGTCGTGGTGCCCGGCCACGAGGAGGCGTTCAAGGTCACCCGTCCGCTGGACCTCGTGCTCGCCGAGGCCGTACTCGCCCGCCGGAGGGCTGCCGATGCCTACTGACCCGCAGACCCCCGTGATCCCCCGCACCGGGATCGGCACCGACGTGCACGCCTTCGAGGGCGGCCGCCCGCTCTGGGTGGCCGGGCTGGAGTGGCCGGACGCCGGGGCCGGGCTCTCCGGGCACTCGGACGCCGACGTCGCCGCGCACGCCGCCTGCGACGCGCTGTTCTCGGCCGCCGGGATCGGCGACCTCGGCGCCCACTTCGGCACCGACCGCCCGGAGTGGGCCGGCGCCTCCGGGGCGAAGCTGCTCGCCGAGGCGGCCCGGCTGGTCCGCGAGGCCGGCTTCGAGATCGGCAACGTCGCCGTCCAGGTGATCGGTGTCCGGCCGAAGATCGGCAAGCGCCGGGCCGAGGCGCAGGCCGCGCTCTCGGAGGCGGCCGGCGCCCCGGTCTCCGTCTCCGGCACCACCACCGACGGGCTGGGCCTGACCGGCCGCGCCGAGGGGCTGGCCGCGATCGCCACCGCCCTGGTGTACGAGCGGCGTTGAGGCCGGTGGGGCCGGTGAGGTGAGCGGGCCGGGAAGAAACCGCGCCTGACGGGTGTTCACCGGTTCGCGCGGGGGCCCGGGTCGATACTGTTCGGCTTCGGGCCCGAGCGGGGCATCCCTCCGGGCCGTGACCGCCGCCGACGAGATGAGGTTCGCCAGATGACCACCCAACTCTCCGACCGTGCCAAGGCGTTGATCGACGGCAAGAGCTTCGCCGTGGTCTCCACGATCCAGCCCGACGGCAGCCCCCAGTCCTCGGTGGTCTGGGTCAGGCGGGACGGTGACGACATCCTGTTCTCCACCGTCCAGGGCCGCCGCAAGCACCTCAACCTGGTGCGGGACCCGCGCGTCTCGATCCTGGTCAACCCGGCGGACAGCCCGTACGAGTACCTGGAGGCGCGCGGGGAGGTCACCATGACCACCGAGGGCGGCCGGGAGCTGATCGACGAGCTGGCCGCCAAGTACCGCGGCGTGGACAAGTACACCTGGGACGGCCCGGAGGACGTCCGCGTGGTGGTGCGGCTCACCCCCCGCAAGGTGGTCGGCGGCATCTGATCCGACCGCCCGCGACCTGCCGTTCCCCGGGATCACGCCCCCGTTGTCCCGGGGAATGTGGCGGGGCACCCCCTGCTGCCCACTACGCTTGACGCTGTGAGCATTCGTCTGTACGACACCAGCACCCGCCAGGTACGCGACTTCGTCCCGCTTGTACCGGGTTGTGTCTCGATCTACCTGTGCGGCGCTACCGTCCAGTCGGCGCCTCACATCGGGCACATCCGCTCCGGGCTCAACTTCGACATCATGCAGCGGTGGTTCGCCTACCGCGGCTACCAGGTGACCTTCGCCCGGAACGTCACCGACATCGACGACAAGATCATCGCCAAGGAGCGCGAGCTCGGCGTCCCGTGGTGGCAGATCGCCTACGAGAACGAGCGCGCCTTCAACGACGGCTACACCGCCCTCGGCTGCCTGGCGCCGACCGTCGAACCGCGGGCCACCGGGCACATCCCCGAGATGGTCGAGATGATGCAGGGGCTCATCGAGAAGGGCCACGCCTACGCGGCCGACGGCAACGTCTACTTCGACGTGAAGTCGTACCCCGAGTACCTGGCGCTCTCCAACCAGAAGCTGGCGGACCTGCGCCAGCCGAGCGGGGACGGCGAGACCGGCAAGCGGGACCAGCGTGACTTCGCGATGTGGAAGGCCGCCAAGCCGGGCGAGCCGAGCTGGGAGACCCCGTGGGGCCGCGGCCGCCCGGGCTGGCACCTGGAGTGCTCGGCGATGGTCCACAAGTACCTGGGCCCGGCCTTCGACATCCACGGCGGCGGGCTGGACCTGATCTTCCCGCACCACGAGAACGAGATCGCCCAGTCCAAGGCCTACGGCGACGACTTCGCCGCCTTCTGGGTGCACAACGCCTGGGTCACCATGGCGGGCGAGAAGATGAGCAAGTCGCTGGGCAACTCGGTGCTGGTCTCCGAGATGGTCCGGAACTGGCGTCCGATCGTGCTCCGCTACTACCTGGCGGGCCCGCACTACCGCTCGATGATCGAGTACAGCGAGGAGTCGCTGCGCGAGGCCGAGGTCGGCTTCGGCCGGATCGAGGGCTTCATCCAGCGCGCCGTCGAGCGCTGCGGCACGGTCGACGCGGCGCCCGAGGTGCCGCCGGCCTTCGCCGAGGCGATGGACGACGACTTCGGCGTCCCGCAGGCGCTGGCCGTCGTGCACACCGCCGTCCGCCAGGGCAACAGCGCCCTGAACGCGGACGACAAGGAGAGCGTGGTGGCGCGACTGGCCGAGGTCCGTGCGATGCTCGGAGTGCTGGGCCTCGACCCGCTCGACCCGCACTGGGCCGGGACGGACCGCGGCGAGGCTGGGACACTGGAGAGCATGCACGGCGTGGTCGACTCGCTGGTCCGCCTGGTCCTGGACCAGCGGCAGGCGGCGCGCGAGCGCAAGGACTTCGCCACCGCGGATGCCATCCGCGACCAGCTCGGCCTGGCCGGGCTGGCGATCGAGGACACCCCGTCCGGCCCGCGCTGGACGATCAACAGCCAGTAACCCCATCTGACGATCGGGGTGATGGGTGGGCCGCACCGGACCGGTGCGGCCCTCCCGCATGACGTAGCGCATGCCGTCGGCCGCCGCCGGACAGAACGGGGCGGCCAGGGCATGCCGGACAGACAGGAAGTACAGCCATGGCCGGCAACAGCCAGCGCAGGAACCGCCGCAACCCCGGATCGAAGAAGGGTGCGTCTGTCGGTACCGGCGGGCACAGCCGGAAGTCGCTCCAGGGCAAGGGCCCGACCCCGCCCGGCGCGGAGCGCAAGGGCCACCCCAAGCAGCGGGCCGCCAACGCCGCGATCAAGCGCGAGCGCGACGCCAAGGCCCGGGCCGGCATGCGGCGGGCCGGCGGCGCCGGCCGCGGTGGCCGGGGCGGCGCGGGCAGCGCCGAACTGGTCTTCGGCCGCAACTCGGTGGTCGAGGCGCTGCAGGGCGGCGTGCCGGCCACCGCGCTGTACGTCCAGCAGTTCATCGACACCGACGACCGGGTCCGCGACGCCTTCCAGGCCGCCAACGACCGCGGCATCCCGCTGATGGAGGCCCCGCGCCCGCAGCTGGACCAGATGACCGGCGGGCTCAACCACCAGGGCCTGGTGCTCCAGGTCCCGCCGTACGAGTACGCCCACCCCGAGGACCTGCTGGCCGAGGCCGCCGACGCCGGCCAGGACGCGCTGATCATCGCGCTGGACGGCGTCACCGACTCGCGCAACCTGGGCGCCGTGGTCCGCTCCGCCGCCGCCTTCGGCGCGCACGGCGTGGTCATCCCCGAGCGCCGCGCGGCCGGCATGACCGCCGGTGCCTGGAAGACCTCCTCCGGCGCCGCGGCCCGGCTGCCCGTCGCCCGGGCCACCAACCTCACCCGCACCCTGGAGGCCTACCAGAAGGCCGGCCTGATGGTGGTCGGCCTGGCCGCCGACGGCGAGGGCGAGCTGGGCGACCTGGAGCTGCTGACCGGCCCGGTCGTCATCGTCGCGGGCAGCGAGGGCAAGGGCCTGTCCCGGCTGGTCTCGGAGACCTGCGACATGCGGGTGCGGATCCCGATGTCCGGGCTGACCGAGTCGCTGAACGCCGGTGTCGCGGCGGGCATCGTGCTGTACGAGGCCGCCCGGCTGCGCGCCAAGCGCTGAGGCGGAGGCTGACGTGCTCGGCCGTGGTCGACGTCGAGGCTGACGTGCTCGGCCGGGACCGGGGGCGAGGTTGGCGTGCTCGGCCGGGACCGGGGGCGAGGTTGACGTGCTCGGCCGAGGTCGGCGTCGAGGTTGACGTGCTCGGCCGAGGCTGCCGCTGCGGTGGTGGCGTCCGCCCGGGCCGCCGCGCCGGTGGACGCGGAGATGTGCGCCGAGCACCGAGCACGTTCGATGGGCGGGGCGCAGGCGATCTTCCGGATTGCCTGCAATCCGGGTGAAAGGCGATCGGGTCCGACCGGGCCCGATCGCTTTTTTCATGATCACTTCAAGTATGCGCCGGACATCCACCCGGGAGAGTGTCCTAAGCGGCCGTCACCCGGTTAGACGGGCGTGGACACCAGAACACCTCGGCGCCCCCTGTTCGGCGGCGGCAGCACCGGGATAGACGCGGGCCCCGGCCTCAACACCGTCAAGGTGGAGTCGGACCCCGCGCGGCTCAGCAGCACCCAGGCGAGCTTCCGACTCCGGCTCGGCGTCCCGGTGGCGCCGCTGATCGAGGCCCCGGCCGGACTGCTGTCCACCGGCGCCGCGTTCGGCGACCCCTACGCCAACCAGGGCCTGATCCGTCGTCCGCTGGTCACCCCGCAGGTCGTCGTGCCCGCCTCCGCCGTCCCGGCCCTGGCCGGGGCCGGCGCGCCGCGCCGCAAGGGCCGGGTCACCGCCGTCACCTGGACCGGCCAGGCGCCCCCCGGCGACCTCGCGGCCACCCAACTGCTGGAGGCCGTGCGCCAGGGCGGTGCCCCCGGGCGCGGCCGCGGCGTCGGCCTCGCCGAGGCGGACACCCAGGTGATCCCGTCCCTCGCGGGCGCCCGGACCGTGCCGCGCCAGCCCCGCGAGGGCAACGGCAGCGCCACCGACGCGGGCGTCGGCCCGATCGGTGAGCCGCACGGCTGGACCCCGAGCGGCGAACTGCCCGAGGTCTCCGCCGTCGACGCCGAAGGCAAGCAGCCCTGGTACCCCGGCCGCCGGGTCGACCTCGGCTTGGTGCTCCTGCCGCTGCGCGCCGTCCTCGGCTCGCTCTCGGTCTACGCCGGGTTCAGCAAGCTGTGCGACCCGGTGTACTTCGACGGCGGCGAGCGCGGCTCGATGATGCGCTGGCTCTCCTCGCTGCACCCCTGGAAGGTCGCCGAGCCGCTGCTGGCCTTCGCCATGGCGCACCCGGTGGGCGCCGGCCTGATCGTGTCGTTCACCGAGATCGTGGTCGGCGTGCTGACCGTCCTCGGCCTCTGGCAGCGGCTCGCGGCCGGGGCGGCGATGGTGCTCTCCGCCGCGCTGCTGTTCACCGTCAGCTGGCGGGCCGTCCCCGTCTACGACACTCCCGACCTGATCTTCCTCGCGGCCTGGAGCCCGCTGCTGATCGCCGGGGCACCGTTCGCCTCGCTCGACGGCCGGCTCAACCTGGAGGCCTGGCGGCGGTTCGGCGCGGACGCCCCCGGGGCGCTGCGCCGGCGGGTGCTGCGCCGCGGCACGGTGGTCACCACCGTCGTCGTCGGTCTGACCCTGCTGCTCGGCTCGATGTTCGGCGCCGCCGTCCGCACCGGCGCCCGCGCGCACCAGGCACCGACCCGGCCCGCCAACGACTACGGCACCCCGGTGTGGCCGTCCGGCAGCCCGTCCGGCGGCCCCGGTGGCAAGGGCCCGTCCACCTCGCCCTCGCCCACCGCCCCGCGCCCGGCCACCCCCACCCCGAGCGCCACCACGCCGTCCACCGCCCCGCCCTCCAAGCCCGCCACCCCGCCCCCGAGCGGCAAGGGCCACTCCGGCAAGGCGGAGACCGGGTCGGGCTCCTCCCCGGCGCCCGCCGCACCGTCCGCCGGATCGGGCGGCTCCGCGCCCGCCCAGCGCAGCACCCCGGGCCCCGGCGGCTCGGGCCCGGCGCCCAAGTCCAGCCCCAGCTCCGGCGCCGGGCTGCTCGGCGGGGTGCTGGGCAGCGCGCCGCTGGCCGACCTGTCCGGCGGCGCCCGCTCCTCCCGCCCGGGGGCCCCGACCGCGACCTGAGGGTGAGGGCCTGACACGACGGATCGGCCGGGTGCTCCGTGGGGGAGTACCCGGCCGATCCGTCGTTGTCCGTCGCTGTTGTCCGTCGGCGCTGTCCGTCGCTGCTTGTTGCTGTTGTCCGTCGGCGGGGTGCCACGGGGCTGCGGGAGCCTACGGGGCCGCGGAGGCCGCAGGGGCGGCCGGGGGCGTCACCGCGGCGTGTGGCCGGCTCCGGCGGCGAGTTCCTTGGCGGCCTCGGTGAGGTCCTTGGCGGTGTCGATCGCGCGCCAGTACACGCCCTGCGGCAGCTGGTAGCCCGCCAGCCGCTTGCTGCGGGCGAGTTGGGGGAAGGTGGTGCGCTCGTGGTCGCCCACGTCCGGCAGCAGCTCGGCGAACTCCGGGCTGAAGACGTACAGGCCGGCGTTGATCAGGAAGGGCGAGGGCGGCGCCTCGATGAAGTCCAGCACGTTGCCGAACTGGTCGGTCTCCACCGCGCCCCACGGGATCCGCGGCCGGGCCAGCGCGAGCGTCGCGACGGCGTCCCGCTCGTGGTGGAAGGCGGCCATCTCCCGCAGGCTGAAACGGGTCCAGATGTCGCCGTTGGTGGCGTACCAGGGCTCGTCCGGGCGGGGCAGCGCCTTGGCCGCGTACTTCAGCCCGCCACCGCGCCCGAGCGGCTCCGCCTCGACCACCGTGCGCACCCGCAGCGGCAGGTCCGTCGTGGCCAGCCACTCCTCCAGCACGTCGGCCAGGTGCCCGCAGGACACCACCACGTCGGTGACGCCCTCGGCGGTGAGCCAGGCCAGCTGGTGGCCGAGGATCGGCGTGCCCGTCCCCGGGATCTCGACCAGTGGCTTCGGCCGGTCGTCCGTGTAGGGCCGCAGCCGGGAGCCCTGGCCGCCGGCCAGGATGACCGCCTGGGTCACCGGCGTCGACGTCGGCCGGGGCGGGTGGGATTGCGGGGCGGTCCGGGCCAGGGAAGAGCCCTGGGACTGCGGGGAGTTCGGGGACGCGAGGTCGGCGGTGGGGCCGGAGTCAGCGGTCATGCCTGAACAATAGGGCCGCCACCCCGGGCCAGGACCGGTTCCGGGCCCGCCGTCGAACTCCCGCCCGCGGGGCGGCGAGGACGGGCCCCGGCGTCGGCGTCAGCCCACCACACCCGCCGCGAACGCGCCGTCGCAGACCGGGCGGGCGAAGGACCGGGCCCGCTGGACGTCGCCCTGGTACTTGCGCACCGCCGCCTTGCCCAACTCGGTGGCCAGCGAACTGCAGTACGGCGTCAGCGAGGGCTGCTCGCGCATCGAACGCTCCAGCAGGTCCAGCGCGGCGGACGGGTTCTTCGCACGCAACTCGTCCAGCAGGGCGACCCGCAGGGACTCCTGCGGGGCGAGCCCGTCGGCGGACCTGGTCGAGGTGTCGGAACGCCCGATCCCGGCGCCGTCACCGCTGGACGCCGCCACGACCTGCTGGTCGAGCCCGGTCGGCGGGGCCCACGGGACCCTGGTCACGGCGAGGGTGCCGGTGGTCACCAGGACGACGGGCAGGGTCAGGGCGACGGTCTGGCCGATACGGCGCACAAGCTGCTTCACCCTCAGGAGAGTAGCGGTGGGTACGGGCGAGATTGCCCTCCGTTACACCATCGAGTGACACGCTGTCCTGGTTCGTCCCCACGCCGTGTTGACGCGTTGACGCGTTGACGCGGGACGCACGGCGGGAGCCCGCCGGACCGGGGAGGGTCCGACGGGCTCCGTTGCTTCGATGCCGGTGGCGGCGGCGATGCCGGTGATGGCAGCCGTGCCGGGTGTGCCGGGTGTGGCGGGTGTGGCGGGTGTGGCGCCGGTGTCAGTCGCAGACGCTCAGGCGCTTGCCGGTGCCGGTCGCGAACACGTGGGTCTCGTTGGCGATCGGCACCACGTGGATGGTCTCGCCGCGGGCCGGGATCTGGCGGCCGGGAACGCGGACGACCAGGTCCTTGTCCTCGCCGCCGATCTTGGTGGTGCCGTAGACGAAGCCGTCCGAGCCGAGCTCCTCGACCACGTTCACGGTCACCGCGACGCCCTCGATGCCGCCCGCCGGGACGATCTCGAAGTGCTCGGGGCGGACACCGACGGTCACCGTCTTGTCGGAACCGGCGCCGGCCAGGTTCTCGCGCGAGATGTTGACGACCGAGCCGCCGAACTTCACGCCGCCGTCCACCAGCGGCACCTCGACCAGGTTCATGGCCGGCGAGCCGATGAAGCCGGCCACGAACAGGTTGGCGGGCTTGTCGTACATGTTGCGGGGGGTGTCGACCTGCTGCAGCAGACCGTCCTTGAGCACCGCGACCCGGTCGCCCATGGTGAGCGCCTCGGTCTGGTCGTGGGTGACGTACACCGTGGTGATGCCCAGGCGGCGCTGCAGGCCGGCGATCTGGGTACGGGTCGAGACGCGGAGCTTGGCGTCCAGGTTCGACAGCGGCTCGTCCATCAGGAAGACCTGCGGCTGGCGGACGATCGCGCGGCCCATCGCGACGCGCTGGCGCTGACCGCCGGAAAGCGCCTTCGGCTTGCGGTCCAGGTACTCGGTGAGGTCGAGGATCTTCGCCGCCTCCTCGACCTTGGTCCGGATCTCCGCCTTGTTCACGCCGGCGATCTTGAGCGCGAAGCCCATGTTCTCGGCGACGGTCATGTGCGGGTACAGCGCGTAGTTCTGGAACACCATGGCGATGTCCCGGTCCTTCGGCGGCAGGTGGGTGACGTCCCGGTCGCCGATCCGGATCGCGCCGGAGTTGACGTCCTCCAGACCAGCCAGCATGCGCAGGCTGGTCGACTTGCCGCAGCCCGACGGGCCGACCAGCACGAGGAACTCGCCGTCCGCGATCTCCAGATCCAGCGCGTCCACCGAGGGCTTGTCCGCCCCGGGGTAGATGCGGGTCGCCTGGTCGTACGTGACAGAAGCCATGGTTGTTGCTCTCCTTCACCGGCAGGAACGTGCCGGACGATCCGAGTAAAGGGGTGTGTGGTTCTCGCTCCGTCGCCCCGTCAGTGGTCTGAACCACTACACGAACCGACTCCCGGCGACGCTACCTGCGCTTCCGCGGCTTGTCAGCCCCCCACCGACCCGATTTCGGCATCGGTTCCATCACGCCCACCCGCCCCACCAACCCCCGGATATCCCACCACCCCGCCACCCCGGCCCGGTAGACTGCCCCCGGTGCCGCCGTGATCCGTCGCGGACGGCCACCGTGCCTCCTTAGCTCAGCTGGCCAGAGCACCGCTCTTGTAAAGCGGGGGTCGTCGGTTCGAACCCGACAGGGGGCTCAGCACACCACCCCGGATGAGCTGCAGGTTTGGCCTTCTGGGGGCTTTGCCAACGGCCTCGGACTTCTCGTCCGAGGCCGTTTGCGTGAGCTGGATGGTCTGAACGGTCTGATCGGCTTGGCGTCGACCGGGCACCTGTGCACGGCCCTGTTCGCCCGGGGGGAACGAGTCGGGTCGCTGCCTCCGAGATCGCCGGGTCGGCCTGCGGCAGCGGGCCTGCCCGGCCTGCCCCCTTGAGACGGAGCATGTCGGCAGGGTGGATATCCCAGGGGCCCCCGATGCGCTGGCCTCGACCGGGGGCGGGGCCGGTCATCCGGTGATCGCGGAGAGCCGCCTTCGCAGGGGCTCCTCAAGGTCGAGGTTGTCGCCTCGAGTAGTGGTTTGCAGCAGTTCAGTGATGACGGCCAGTTCAGCGAACTGCCCGGCCGGCGTGTCGAGGATATGGGCGAGCTGCTGACGGAGCTGGGTGGCGGTGTCCGGCACGAGGAGGCTGTACGAGTACAACAGCGCTGCGTCGTACCCGGCAGGCGCGGCGCCCCAGCCTTCCCAGTCGAGGACCGTGAGGGTTGGGCCCGTGAGGTTGGCCCAGTGCAGGTCACCGTGGGCCGTCGTCCAGGTGGTCACCTTGGTGTCGATCGGGATGCCCAGGTACTGGGGCATGGCGCGGTTCAGGTATTCCTGCCGGACCGCCACCCGGTCGCTGGGAACGGTGGCAATGGCGTCGAGGGCGGTGCTGAGCGAGTCCCACCAGGCGTCGTCCAGGTCGGGTGCTTCCCGAAGGATCGGCTCGTGGGTAGCGATGGTCGAGGCAGTGATCTTGTCGTACAGCTCCGCCAGGTAGCCGTGCTCGCCCTCGGTCCAGGTTCGCCGCTCCCGCAGGCGCGGCCTGGGGACCGCAGGAGGCATGAGCCGTTCTGCCTCCTGCGGTCCCTCCCAGAGCTTCCCGCCGGCCTTGTCGGCCGGGGCCGACACCAGGCGGAGCCAGCCCTCGCCGGACGCCGTGGCAACCGGGCGGCTGAGGGTACGACCGCGCCAGCCCCACGCTTCGCAGGAGCCGACTGGCGTCGCGTCGAGCGCCGTTGCTGCTGTGGCGTGCATCCCGCGCATCCGCCTGGCGGCGTCCGGCTCAGGTTCCGAGTACATCAACGACCCTTCGGAGTACGTCCGGAGACAACGGCGGTCGGCCGACGGCTTCGGCGGCTTGCCTCCAGTGTTCCGGGTTCCCCGTCGACAGGAGCACGCGCTTCACCCCTGGGGCTGAGGCCACGACGGCGAGGGCGGTCTGGGCAGGGGTCTTGCCGGGGTTGATCAGCTCGGACAGTTCAGGGGTCACCATGCCGGGGATCTCGCCGCCGTGGAGCGGGGCGGAGGCGAACACCTCCAGTCCCGCAGCCAGGGCATCGGCCAACGGGCCGTGACCGTCGAGAGCCTGGGCAACGGGCGCGAGGTGGACGAGGGAGACCGGGAGCTGGATGGCCCACAGGTGATGATTCGGCCCGCCCGCCATGGTCGCGAGTTCGACCAGCGTGGGTACGTCGAAGAGGCCGCTGCTGAAGCCGTGCCAGGTCGCCACTCCGTAGGCGCCGATGATCTGTTGGCTGCACGCCTCCTCCAGAGCCAGGAAGGCGTTGTAGAGCCGGTCGGTGATCTCGCCGTCCGGACAGGCGTGCTCGGGGTTGTGGACGAACACCAGGTCGGGTACACGGCCGAGCATCAGCCTGCTGCGCGCCAGCTGCCAGGTGACGTAATCCGGGGCGAGGCAGTGCCCGCGTTGGGCGTCCGTTGCGGACAGGGCACCGGCTCGTACCCCGATGTGCCCGGCGCTGGCGGGGATGAAGCCCACTTTGGTGGAGACACACAGATCGGGGTAGGCGGCCAGAACCACGGCGAGCGACATCTCCGCCCGGCCGATTGCGTAGTTGGGCGCTGTGTCCACCCAGCCCGCACCACGGGAGGCGGCCATCAGCGCGGCCTCGGCCACATCGAGGCAACGGTAGGTGCCGAGGCCCAGCCAGGCTGTCATCGCGCGCCTCCGATCGCGGCGGCCTGACCGTCAACCAGCTCCGTCACGACACCGGCCGCCTGCCCGAGGCTGATGCCTGCGGCCTGAGCGAGATCGGCCAGCCGGTGCGGTTCCCCGTCGGCGAGGAGCGCGAGCATCGGCTCGGCCTTGGCGGCAAACGTCCATTCCTCGCCGCCAGCGGTCAGCCGGACGGTGCCGTCGGGCATGGCCGCGAGCGCGGGCCGCGTGGTGATCAGGCGTACCTGCAGGTTGGCATTCGGTGGGGCGGCCGTGATGTGGGGCAGCGACGGCGAGAGCCGCGCTCGCTCAGTGGCGTCGCGAGCGGAGGAGAAGCGGGCGATCAGGTCGTCGCTCGCTAGCTCTCCTGCGATGAGTTTGCCGATCGTGTCGAGGAAGGCGCGATGCTCCTCGGCGGCCCCGAAGCGCGGGATGTCCGCCCGTACGGCCTCGTGGGCGCGCAGCATCTCCGACAGCCAGGTGATCAGATCGGCGCCCGTTGTGCTCTGCAGCCCGCACGTGACGTGCAGCGAGTGCTGGCCCTCGGAGGCGGCGACGGCATGCCACCAGCCCCGAGGCAGATAGAGCACATCGCCGGCGGTGAGCACCAGATCGGCGACGGGTTCCTTGGGCGGCTGCTCCGGCGTCTCGACGTCGCGATGCATCGGCACGGTGCGGGTGGGGCCGTAGATGCGCCAGCGCTTCGCACCATCGAGCTGGACGACGACCACGTCGTGGTCGTCCCAGTGGACGCCGAAGCCCTCGGTGCCGGTCCAGGAGGCGTACAGGTTGACCTGCACGCCGGTTCGCAGCCAGCGCTCCAGCCGGCCGGCCAGAGCGCCGATGCCGGGGTGGAGTTCGTCGATGGTGTCCAGGACCAGCGTGGCGCCCTCGGCGAGACGCTTGTGCAGCTCGGAGGGCTGGAGCTGGTGCCAGACGGTGTTGCGCCGGGTGGTGATCGGCCGGGAGTAGGTGTGCGCGGGCACCTGCTCCCCGTTGGCGGCGAGGCGGAAGCGCGGGGGTTCGAACCGGTGGTGGGTCAGGATGGCGTTGAGGTCATCCCAGCTCATCAGTCCGGCGAGCGACGCGGCTTCACCGCGTGCGACCTTGAAGCTGCGGCCGAGCGTCCGGGCGAGGAAGTCATCCCCGCCCAGACGCTCAACCACCGAGAATTGCTCGGCGGTCATCGTGATGCAGCCGTCAGTCGTTGGTGTCGGTTCGGCCGGTGGAGCCGCCGTCCGACGGCTGCTCGCCGCGCGAACGGGCCGCAGCGACCTTCGTACGGGCGACCAGCAGGCCGTCGGACTCCAGCTCGGTGTCGGTCGTCAGGTTCTCGGGCATGAAGCACTCCTTCGGTTTCATGGGGCGGGCCGACTGCCCAGCCCCGTCGTGGGTGCAGTGATGGGTCCGTTGCCAGGGCAAGCCGCTGGCAAGGAACCTCAGGCGCTTATGCCGCGTGGCTGTTGACCAGCGCGGCTACCCGCATCCCCCAAGCCCGCGTCGGGGCGGGAGGAAGTCTTGTCAGGCACTGGTCGGGACGACGTCCCGTGCCTTCGGGGTCGCGGCCCTCACCAGCGCGGTGAGTCGCTCGTCGCCCGAGACGGCGGCGGTGGTGCCGACCTCGAACCAGATCCGTTTGCCGACGGGGTCCGGCTCGGCGCCCCAGTTCGTCGCGAGCGCGGCCACGAGGAACAGCCCACGCCCGTCGGTGGCGTCGAGATCGATCCCGCCGGCAGCCGGGAGTTCGTGGCCGACGTCCGTCACCTCGACGCGCAGCCGTTCACCGTCCCAGGACACGCACACGACGCACGGAGCGTGGGTGTGGGACACGGCGTTGGTGATCAGCTCGCTGGACAACAACTCGATATCGCGGAGCGCGTCCTTCGTCAGCGGCAGGTCCCAACCGCGCACGGTCCATATCACCCGCCGCCGGGCGTTCGGTACGGCCTTGACACTGGGCAGCACGCGAAAGCCGAACGGGGCGGGGGCAGTGGCCTGCCGGGTGGCGACGGACATGAGCGCGGACCTTTCACCGGGACGAGGTTGGCAGCGGGCCGATTCGCGCCGGGATTCACCCGGCAGGTATCAACAGAACCGCCTCCAACGCCGGTGAACCAGAGCAGAATTGAGGCGACAATGAGGCATCCGTGCTGCAAACCCGGGCATGACCTGGCCTGTTACGGCTGCAGACGAACTGACGTACCTCTGGAGGACGCGGGATGGCATCCAGGAGGTCCCGGCTGATCCAGCGCAGGGAGGCTGTCGGCCACACCCAGGAGTCCCTGGCTGAAGCCCTCGATGTGGACCGTACGACCGTGGGACGATGGGAGAGCGGCAGGGGTGCCCCACAGCCCTGGATGCGGCCGAAGCTCGCCCGCGCTCTGAAACTCTCGGCCGACCAGTTGGCCGACCTGCTGGCAGCACCCTCTGCGGCCGCCGGAGCAGTTCCACCGCCCAGCAGCCTCGGCGAAGCATCTCTTCCTGTGCCTGCCCGGCGCACGGACCACGACAACGACCTCGTATCGGCCGTGGCAGCCGACTCGGCAGAGTCCGCGCTCTTCCTCCGCTTCGCGAGCGCGTCCAACGTGGACGACACGCTGCTCGAACAGATCGACGCGGATATTGCGAGGCTGGCGGGGGACTACGTGAGCAAGCCTGTATCGGAGCTCTTCCACGACATCGGAACCCTCCGGCGAGGAGTGTTCGACTTACTCCGAGGCCGCCAACACCCCTACCAGACAGGCCATCTCTACCTGCAGGCCGGGCGCCTCTGTGGCCTGGCGACTCATGTCGCCCTCGACCTCGGCCAGTACACAGCTGCGGCTACGCATTCGCGAACGGCCTGGCGTTGCGCTGAGTCAGCCGGCCACAACGGTCTCCGGGCCTGGATCCGATCCGTCCAGTCCCTGATCGCCTACTGGCAGCAGGAGCACCGCCAGGCCGCCGAGTTGGCCAGAGCCGGACTGCCGTACGCGGACAGCGGGACGATCGCCGCCCGTTTGCTCAGCCTCGAAGCACGGGCCACCGCCGCGCTCGGCGACAGCGCGAGCGCGCTACGAGCTGTGGAAGCGGCCGCGGCGGCGCGGAGCGCAGCAGCCGCCGTGGACCTTCCCGGCGTATTCACGTTCCCCGAGGCCAAGCAGTGGACCTACGCCGGCACCGCCCTCCTGGCCTTGGGCAGCTGGTCGTATGTGAACCGCGCCATCGAGGCGTCCTCCAGGGCCATCGCCTTGTATGAGTCCGCACCGCGACAGGAGCAGTCCTCCGGCGACCTGCTGGCCGCCCGCCTCGACCTCGCCAACGCCCACCTCGCCCACGGTGACCTCGACGGCGTGCAGGAGAAGCTCTCGGTGGTGTTGGACGCCGCACCGGACCGGCGAACAGCGAGCATCTCCAGCCGCCTTCGGGCGCTGAGCGCCCGTCTTGCCGAGCCCGACTATGCAGGCTCCCCGATCGTCCTGGGTCTCCGTGAGAATGTCAGAGAAGCCTGCTCTCGACCCGCACTCACGAACCCTCCGGAGCTGCCACAGTGACGAGCAACACCGCACAGCAGGACGCCGCAGTCGCCGACAAGTCCATCCTCGCGAACAACGCCTACGCCGACGGACGCCACCTGGCCGCCCGCCAGTCGATCTACCGGTGGCAGCAGCCGCAGTACGACCTGCCCGGGATCGTCGTCGAAGAGCTGGCCGGCACAAGCGGGATCGTTCTCGACATCGGCTGCGGCAACGGCAAGTTCGTCAGCCGCTTGCACACGGACCGCCCGGACCTTCAGGTCGTCGGGATGGACATCTCGGCGGGCATCCTCGCCGATGTTCTGAAGCCGGTCCTGGTGGCCGACGCCCAGGCTCTGCCCTTCGCCAACGACAGCGCGGACGCCGTACTGGCCCTGCACATGCTGTACCACGTGGGCGACATCGAAGCCACGATCGAAGAACTGGTCCGCGTCCTCCGACCCGACGGTCTGTTCATTGCCTCGACGAATAGCGACACCGACAAGCACGAACTGGACCAGCTTTGGGCCAGAGCGGCAGGCGACGTTCTGGGCATTCCCGAGGGTCCGGCTCGGGTCTCGCTCAGCTCGCGCTTCTCCCTGGAGAAGGCCTCCGGCTACCTCGGTGCGGCGTTCAAGGAGATCCGAGTCCGGGAGCTACCGGGCATTATTGCGGTCTCCGACCCGTCGCCGATCGTCGCTCACCTGGCCTCCTACGAGGCATGGGCCGAGCAGTGCGGTGTTCCCTTCCGAGAGACCGTCAGTCGGGCGGCTGAGATTGTCGCTGCCACGATCGCGGCCGAGGGATCATTCAAGATCACGTGCCTCGGCGGCATCCTGACCTGCCTGCCCTAGGAGAGGCAGCCCGGGCGTCGCGAGTGGGTGCTGCGCATCGCAAAATAGCTCAGCAAACGGTGGTGCTCACGATCGCGCAACGCAGCCTGGCCGGACCCAAACTGGGCGGCCAGTCGGCCAGTGGTGTTTCGCTAGGCCAGAGTTGGGGAGTTGAGGGACACCGTGATCTGGTGTTCCGGGTCAGGCTTGAGGAGCCCGAGTGTGAACCCCGGAAGTCCAATCCTGGCTGCCATGTCTTGGAGGTACTGGCGCAGGTATGGGTACACCGCTGGCGTGGTAAGTACGTTGCCAAAGGCGTTCAACACTGCCTCGGAGATCGGAGGGCCCTCCGCCAAGCTGTAGTGGGCCACAACAGCGACGTGGAGGTCAGCGACCAGCGATTCGTCGTCCCCGGTTAGGACGCACTTGGCGTCGAACTTGTAATCGATCACTCCGTCGCCAGGGGCCATGCCAGATTCCATGGTCCAGTTGGCCTTGGTCGGGTGTTCGCCGCTGCTTCGGGTGGCGTGCAACTCCAGGGCGTAGACCGAAGTCAGCTCCGCGCGCTGAAGCACGGGAACCAGATCTGCTGGTCCGATGGTGGCTTGGTCGGTCATTTCCTCACCAAGGGACGCAGGGGCTTGAACTCGGAGGGCACTGGCCGGGCAGTCGGCTTCGACACCACGTGGGCGGAGCCTTCGAACCGAAGTGACCTGGTTGGATCGCTGGTGGCCTGGATCCTCATCTCCAAGAGCATAAGGTCGGATCCCATATCCACCGTATGGAGCGACTCGGTGCATACCGGGACAGCGTGGCCAACTTCTTCGGGCCAGCGCGGGGTGAGGGGCGCCAGATTCGTTAGGGCGAAGTCGATCTCGGTCATCTCCGCGCGGGTCGGGTGCTGCGCCTCATCGGCAAGGTCGTACTGCCGTAGCCACTCGTTCACCTCGGTCCAGAGCCAGACATTGGATCGACCGGCGGTGCCTTCAGCGGCAGGGAATGGCGTGCCGTTCGACTTGCGCTCGCCACTGATCCACTGGGCTACGTTCTGGCGCGATCTCTCCGTGCGGTCGGCGATCTCACTAATCCCCACTAGGTCTCGATCGAGACGCAAGACGCGCAGCTGGGGCACTGTTGCCTTGGCGGTAGAGACGCAGTCGAGAGCCGCCTGAACCGCGTTCTCACCTTCGGCGAGAACGGTCATGAGATCCAAGCCGCCTGCGCGCAAAAGCATTGCGTTTACATGATCGCGAAGAGCTTCTGTCGCTGATTCATCGTCGACGTCAACGCCGGCGACAATGAAGGTGAACTCGTACTCCATGAGGTTCCCCTTCTCCACTTACACGCCACCATGGCAGATCTGTTGTCAATCGTCAACGGGCAATCGGGTCAAATCGGACATGCGTGTGGGGCTAGTCACGTGGTCGGCCGGTCAAGCTGCGCTGCGGCGAGTCCTCCGGCAGCGGGCATCGGGCTGCCTTGCGGTCGATCTGCTTCGCCTCCCATGCTGGGTTCTTGGGAGTGCTGCTGATGGGGATCGTGGTGCAGCCGCCGTTCGCGCAAGGGCAGTACAGCTTGCCCCAGTGTCCGTCGTCGTGGATGGCCCATCCGGCCTTCACCCACTTTTCGAGAACCTTTCGGATCTCCTTCTTCGGATGGTCCCCAGGGCGGAGTGGCGCTCCTACCATTGGCATGTCCCTTTCGGGGCGAAGCGGCGTGTCGGGACCTCGATCTGCAGGCGCCATACCGCCGAAAGGCCAGCTGTCGCCGGGTTGCCAGGGCTGGGCGAGAACCTGTTGAGCTCAGACAATGGCTGCCCTTCCAAGAGCTCGCGGCCCAAATGGGCCGGCAATCTCGCCGACGCGCAACTGCGCCCTAATCACTAGGCCGTTCGAGTGGTGTCACGAGCGTAGCTGTTGTGGCGGACATTCGGGGCGCTGCAAAAGCCAATGCCGCGTGTCGCAGCTGCGCGATCATGCAGAGTAGCGATTCCAGGGCCGGAGAAAGCTCACCGCAAGGACGCCTGCGTGAGCGTTGCGTGAGCGGACGGGCTGGCACGAACCGCTCGGAGTTGGATCACGAAACCCACCGCGTGGCGCTGACCTGCAGGTTCAGCGCCACGCGGCATCAGGTGTCACGCCCCGTCATGATCCGGGTTCGTCTTGTAAAGCGGGGGTCGTCGGTTCGAACCCGACAGGGGGCTCCACGTCCGGCCCGGGTCAGAGGGTCGGAGAACGCCCCGGGCCGGGATCGGACCGGGGCGTTCTGACATCTCCGGATGACATCGGTCGGACTTGCGGCGACGCTTCAGCGCTTCGGCCGGCGGTCCGGGTCCTGCAAGTCCGGCCGAGCCACCGAATCGCCGCGGGCACCGGCCTTGTTGACGTACAGCCGCTCCTTGCCGGGCACCCGTCACAGCTTGGCCACCGGCTCCGTCACGTGTCCCCTCCTGCGTGGCCTCCCGGCCGGGATGAGCATGCCCACGCACCGAGCGGTGGGAACGGAAGCCCCGGCCGGCCGGGCCGGTTGGCGCGGCGGCAGCGGTGATGTGGTGAGGGAGGAGAGGAGGGGGCGTGGGTGCGGGCGGGGCGGGTGTCAGTCCGGGGGGAGGCTGAGGGTGGCGAGGGCGCCGCCGGTGGGGTGGTTGGTGAAGGTGAGGGTGGCGCCGATGACGCGGGTGTGGCCGGTGGCGATGGTGAGGCCGAGGCCGTGGCCGCGGCCGCGTTCGGGGATGTTGGTGCGGAAGCGCTGGGGGCCGTGCCGGAGCAGGTCGTCGGGGTAGCCGGGGCCGTGGTCGCGGACGGTGATGCGGTGGCCGTCGACGTGGACGTGGACCGGGGCGGCGCCGTGGCGGTGGGCGTTGAGGATCAGGTTGCCGAGGATGCGGTCGAGCCGGCGCAGGTCGGTGCGGACCCGGAGGTCGGCGGCGACCTCGACGGTGACGTCCAGCCCGGTGAGGGTGACGGTGCGCCGCACCGCGCGTTCCAGGGGGACGGCGGAGAGGTCGGGGGACTCGGCGTCGGCGTCGAGGCGGGAGACCTCCAGGAGGTCCTCGACCAGGCCGCGCAGGGCCTGGACCCGGTTCTGGACGAGCTGGGTGGGGCGGCCGGGCGGCAGGAGTTCGGCGGCGGTGACCAGGCCGGTGAGCGGGGTGCGTAGTTCGTGGGCGACGTCCGCGGTGAAGCGCTGCTCGTCGGCCAGTCGGCGGTGCAGGGTGCGGGACATCAGGTCGACGGCGGCGGCGAGGTCGGCGACCTCGTCCTTGCCGTCGACGAGTTCGCCGATCCGGGTGTCGGTCCCGCCGGCGGCGATTCCCCGGGCGGCGGTGGCGGCGGTGCGCAGGCGGCGGCTGATGCGGTCGGCGACGAGGACGCCGACCAGCACGGTGGTGAAGACCGCGGCGATGACGGTGAGCAGGATGATCCGGTCGAGGTCGGCGATGGCCTGCCGGTCCTGGGTGAAGTCCAGCCGGACGGAGAGCACACCGCTCAGGACCGGGCCGGCCGCCCACATCGACTCGCCCTTGCCGTCGGTCGCGAGCATCGAGCCCTGCCGGCCGCCGGCGGCGAGGGCGCGCAGCCGCTCGGGCAGCGCCGGGTCGTTGACGGCTGCGCCGCGGCCGGCCGGTTCGGGGCTGAGCTTGTAGCCGTCCTGGGCCGAGGCGAGGGCGGTGAGGGCGGCGGAGCGGGCCTGTTCGACGTGCTGACGGATCATCGCCTGGTGGACCAGCAGGCCGACGGCCACCGCGACCAGGACGGAGACGGCGGCGACGGCGGTGGCGATCTGGCGGCGCAGGGTCATGCGGGGCGCCGCAGCTTGTAGCCGAACCCGCGGACGGTTTCGATCCGGCCGGAGCCGATCTTGGCGCGCAGCCGTTGTACGTGGACGTCCACGACCCGGGTGTCGGCGCCCCACTCGTAGTCCCAGACCCGTTCGAGCAGGGTGGAGCGCTCCATGACGATGCCGGGGGCGGCGGTGAACTCCAGCAGCAGCCGCAGCTCGGTGGGGGTCAGCGGGACGAGGTGGCCGTCGACCCGCACCTCCATGCTGTCGGTGTCCACCTGGAGGCCGTCGAAGCTGCGGACCGCCGGGGAGGGCCGGGGGGAGGGGGATGACGGGGATGACGGGGACGCCACGGTGGGAGCGGCGGGAGCGGCGGGAGGGGACTGCAGGAAGGGCTGGGACGGCGAGGGGGACGGGGACGGTGCGGCCGGGGCGGACGCGTCGGCCGGGACCTCGGACGGCGGCGCCCCGGCGGTGGCCGCCGGGGCGACCGGGACGCGCCGCAGCACGGTACGGATCCGGGCGACCAGCACGGCGCTCTCGAAAGGCTTGACGACGTAGTCGTCCGCACCGGCCTCCAGCCCGGACACGACGTCCACCGGGTCGGTGCGCGCCGACATCATCAGGATCGGCAGCTGGCTCTCCTCGCGGATCCGGCGGCAGAGGCCGACCCCGTCGAGCAGCGGCAGCATGACGTCCAGCAGGAGCAGGTCGGGCCGGACGGCGCGGAAGGCCTCCAGCCCCTCCAGGCCGTCGGCGGCCGTGCTGACCGGGAAGCCGTATCGCTCCAGGGCCATCCGGGTGGCCTCGCGGATCACCTCGTCGTCCTCGACCAGGAGGATGTGCGGCTGGGCGGGGGCGGCGGCGGGGTACGTCGCGGGGGTCATCGCTTCGGCTCCGGGGACACGGCGGGGGCGGAGGGCTGGGAGGTCGGTCGGGGCGCGCGGGGGGTCGGGACGGCCCCGGCGGCGGTCGCGGTCGGAGGGGAAGCCGGTGCGGCGGACTTGACGGCGGCGTTGGGCGGGGCGGGGTCCGGGCCGGTGGGCGGCAGCACGCCGAGGCCCTCGTCCTTCCGCTCCAGCAGGACCAGTCTGGCGCCGTCCCATTGGTAGTGGCTGCTGGTCCGGACGTAGAGGCCGTTCGACTCGTACAGCCACAGGTCGGAGCCGATGGTCTCGGCGCTGAAGGTCCGTTGGACCTGGACCCGCAGGACGGGCAGGAGACGGTCCTTGTCGGGGGTGTAGACGTGCAGCACCACCGAGCCGGGGGTGATGACGGCGGTGATCAGCGAGAGCCTGCCGTCCCGGGTGAGGTCGCGGAACTCGGGAGTGCGGACCTCGCAGCCGCTGCAGGGGTCGAGGGCGGACCGCTCCTCCGCGGTCACCGCCGGGTCCTTGGCGAGGACGGTCCGGGGGTCGACCGCCGTGATGTCCTGTCCGGTGACGGTCACGCCGGGCACGGGCTGCGGCGGCGGCTGGGTGGCGCCACCGCCGGTGGCGGGCTGGACCGGGGCCGGTGAGGCGTTCAGGTTCGGCCAGAGCGCCTGGGGGACGGGCGGTGGCGTGACTGTCGGGACCGGGCCCTGGTCCTGCAGACCACCGGGGGTGGACCGGCCGAAGGCCAGCGCGGCGAGGGCGAGGAGGACGAGCAGGCCGACCAGGGCCGCCACGGGGACGGCGCCGGGTCGGCGGCGGGGTGCGGGTGGTGCTGCCACGGTCGCTGCTCGTCCTCCTGATCTGTGGTGGTGCGGCGGGCCGGCGGCTCCGGCGGGGGCCCGTGCGCGACTCCTCCGCCGCCGCCCGACCGACCGGGCCCTGCTGGTAGGTCGTGCGGACGGCGGTCGGGGGTTCCCCGGCGGACCGATCAGGGCGGCTCGGGAGGCGTCGGGCCGGCTCGGGAGCCGCCGGCCCGGTCAGGAGCAGCCGGTCCGGGGCGGGAGGACTCAGGCCGGGTCGGCCAGCACGATGATGTTGTCCGTCCAGTGGCCGTCCGAGCCGATCTGCCCGCCGCAGGTGATCAGCCGCAGCGCGGGTGCGGGCGTGTTGCCGTAGACCTGTTCGGTGGGGAAGCCGTCCTTGGCGGCCTGGAGCAGTGTACGGACCTTGAAGTCCACGGTGCTGCCGTCCGCCCGCAGGACCCGGACGAGCTCGCCGGGCCGCAGTTTCGGCAGCTGCCGGAAGACCGCGGGGCCGTGCACGGTGTCGTAGTGCCCGATCAGGACGGCCGGCCCGGTCTCGCCCGGGGTCGGGCCGTTGCGGTACCAGCCGACCTCGTCGCCCCGGTCGGCCGGCGGCACCTGCACGGTGCCGTCGGCGTTCAGCCCGAGGTCGGTCACCGGCGCGTCCACTCCGACGGAGGGGATGAGCAGGCGCGTCGGCGGGGACGGCGGGACGGGCTTCTCGGCGGTGGTCGCCGGGCCGCCGGTCGGTCCGGTGGTCCCGCCGGCCGGTGCGGCCGGCGGGGTGTCGGCGGTGCTGCTGCCGTGTCCCGAGGCCTCGATCCGCACCACGGGGGTCTCCCGGCCGGACAGCGCCAGTGAGACGCCGAGCACCAGGCAGAGCAGACCCGCCGTGCCGAAGGCGGTCCGGCGCAGGCGGCTCGGGCCGGGGTCGGCGGCGCGGCGCCGTCCGCGTCGTCCGCGCCGGTGTCCCGGGCCGCGGGCGGGTCGGCCGTCGTGTGTGCGGCTGCCCTGCGTGTGGCCGTCGTGCGTGCGGCCGTCGTACGCGCCGCCGTCGTGCGTGCGGCCGTCGTGCGTGCGGCCGTCGTACGTGGGGCCGTCGTACGTGGGGTCGATGTGCGTGCGGCCGTGGCCGATGGTCCCCGCCGTCGGGGCGGCCCCGGCGCCGTTCCCCCCACTGGCCAGGTGCGGGGGAGCGGCGCCGAGGTGCCCGGCGGACTCGGGACCGGTGTCAGCCGCGCGCACCGGAGCGGCGGCGCAGGACGGCGAAGCCCAGCGCGCCGGCGCCGACGGCCGCGACGGCGCCGCCGCCCGCGAGCATCAGGCCGGAGCTGTCGGAGGCACCGGAGCCGTCGCCGGCCTGCGCGGCGCCCTTCGGCACCTCACGGACCTGCGGCTGGCTGCCGTTGGGGGCCTGCGGCGCGGCCGGGGCGGCGGCCTTCGGGTCGGCCGGGGTCGCGGTGGCGGTCTTCACGGCCGGGCCGGCGGCCTTCGGGTCGGCCGGGGTCGGCGTGGCGGGCGACGTGGCGGCGGCGCCCGCAGCCGGCGAGGCGACGGGCTTCGGCGCGCCGTCGGCCCAGGCCTGTCCGCCGGTCATGGCGGTCAGCAGCGCGGCCCCGGTGAGGGCGCAGACCGCCAGGACGCGGCGGGCGGGCGAGCGATCGGTACGGCTCCTGCTCATGCTGTGGTCTCCATCTGCATCGGTGGTACGTCGGTACGTCGGTACGTCGGTCTTCGGTTCGGTCGATCGCGTTACGCGCGGCTTCGCGGATCGCGTCGCCCGGGGACGGCGCGGATCGCGTGATGCGGCGTGGCGCGATGCGGTGCGGTCGCGGACGTTCGTCGTCGGCGCCGGACTCGTACGTCCTCGTCGCGGACGCCCCGGGCCGGTGGGGCCGGTCCGGTAGGTCCAGCCGGTCCGGCCGGGGCGTGGTGATGACGGTAGGAGGGCGGTGTCGCGGTCCTCGGCCGGTCGTGTCACGGCCGTCCATCGGCTGCGTAACAGCCGCTCTGCGGCACTGCCGCACTGCCGCACTGCCTCACCGCCGCTCCCCGACCCGCCGCACCGCCCGACCGCCGCACCGCACCGCACGCTCGCACCGCCCCGTCGTCGTGATCGGAGAACCGCCGCGGCTGCCGGTGAGCACCCCCGCCCCCCGGCGCGTACTTCCGGGTGGGGAATCGAGCAGATCTACGGAGAGGTGGTAGCGATGAGCATGCTGGCCAACCTGGTGCCGGCGCTGCGCCATCCGCGCAAGCGGACCGGGACCGGCAAGGAGACCAAGGACTCCAAGACGAACGACCGTCGTCGCCGCCGTCATGGAAGCAACTCGCGGCACTGACGGCTTCGCCGTCCTGTCAGGGCCGGGCCGTCCTCGGCCCGGCCACATCCCGTGGGCCGGAGCCGTACCGTGTGGTCGCTGAAGCGGTTGACGGCCGTCGACACGGGTGACGGCGACGGCCGGGTGGACCCGGTCGTCGCCCAGGCGCCGGCCGTCCCGCTGCTGCGGACGTTCGGGCGCTTCTGGCCGTACACCCGCGGTGGCCGGCGGTGGCTGGTCCTGTTGTTGGGGTTCGTCCTGCTCGGGCCGGTGGTCGACGCGGCCGCGATCTGGCTGTTCAAGGTCGTCGTCGACGACGTACTGGTGCCGCACAGGCTCGGGCTGTTCCTGCCGGTGGCGCTCGGCTACGCCGTGCTGGCGCTGGTGGCAGGGGGTCTGCACTTCGCCGACGAGACGACCTCGACCTGGGTCAGCGAGCGCTTCCTGCTCGCCCTGCGCACGGACGTGTTCCGCCACCTCCAGGGCCTTTCCCTGGGGTTCTTCGAGCGGCGGCGGCTCGGTGACGTCCTGTCGCGGCTGACGTCGGACGTCGAGGCGGTCGAGACCTTCCTCCTCTCGGGCGTCCTCGACGTGGTCGCGTACGTCGCCGAGCTCGCCGTCTTCCTCGCGGTGCTGTTCTACCTGCGCTGGGACCTCGCCGCCGTGGCCCTCGTGGTCGCGCCGGTGTTCTGGTTCACGGCGCGACGCTTCTCGGTGCGGGTGAAGGCCGCGTCCCGGGAGCGGCGGCGGCGCAGCGGTTCGGTGAGCGCGCTCGCCGAGGAGACCCTGGACAACCTCGCGCTGGTGCAGGCGTACAACCGGCAGGACTGGGAGCAGGAACGGTTCCTCCGCGAGAGCCTGGCACGGTTCCGGGCGACCATGGCCGCGACCCGGCTACGGGCGCTGTTCGCGCCGATCGTGGAACTGCTGGAGCTGGCCGGTGCGCTGATCGTGCTCAGGCTGGGCGCCTGGGAGCTCGCCCACGGCCGGCTGACGCTCGGCGAACTCCTCGTCTTCGTCACCCTGCTGAGCCGGCTGTACAGCCCGATCCGGGGGATCTCGCGGCTCAGCAACGGCTTCTACTCCGCCTCGGCCGCCGCCGAGCGGATCATCGAACTGCTCGACCAGCAGCCGCAGGTGGCCGACCCGCCGGCCCCGCTGCGTCCCGCCGGGATCCGCGGCGCGGTCGCCTTCGACAGGGTGTGGTTCCGCTACCCGGGCACGACCCGGGTGGCGCTGTTCGACGTGTCCTTCCGCGCCGAGCCGGGCGAGACGGTCGCCCTCGTGGGAGCGAGCGGGGCGGGCAAGTCGACGATCGCCAAGCTGCTGCTGCGCTTCTACGACCCGGAGCGCGGCGCCGTCCGCCTCGACGGCCTCGACCTGCGCGAACTCGCCCTCGCCGACCTGCGGGAACACATCGCGGTCCTGCTGCAGGAGACCCTGGTGATCCACGGCACCGTCCGGGAGAACATCGCCTACGGGCGGCCCGGCGCGACCGACGCCCGGATCGTCGCGGCCGCGAAGGCCGCCGACGCGCACGAGTTCGTCAGCCGGCTGCCGGACGGGTACGACACGCTCGTCGGTCGGCAGGGCGGCATGCTCTCCGGCGGGCAGCGGCAGCGGATCGCGATCGCCCGGGCGATGGTCCGGGACGCGCCCGTCCTGCTGCTGGACGAGCCGACCGCCGGGCTGGACGCGGAGTCCGGACGGCGGATCCTGGAGCCGCTCCGGCGGCTGATGAGCGGTCGGACGACGATCATCATCTCGCACGACCTGCTGACCGTGCGGGACGCGGACCGGATCGTGCTGCTCCGCGGCGGATGCGTCGCCGCCTGCGGCACCCACGAGGAACTGCTGGCCCGCGACGACGGCTACGCCCGGCTCGACCGGCTGCACCGGCCGCCGGTCCGGGAGGCGGCCAGGGAGGTGGCCCGATGAGCCCCCGCCGGCCCTCCACCGCCCGTCGGCCGCCGCCCGACCGCGAGCCGTTGCCCGACCGCGAGCCGCCGCCCGACCGCGAGCCGTTCTCGGACCGGCAGCCCTCCCCGGCCAGGCCTTCCCCCGCCCGACCGCCGTCCCCTCCCCGACCGCCGTTCCCGGCAGGGGAGTTCATCGCCCCCGGCTACCAGGTCCTGGCCCACCTGTGCCGCACCGGCTGGCTCGACGTGTACGACTGCTGGAGCGAGGAACGGGACTGCCGCTGCGTGGTCAAGGTGCTCCGGCCCGACCGCCGTCGCGAACGGAGGCTGCGCGAGCGCCTGCTCCGCGAGGGCCGCTGGCTGACCGAGTTCACCCACCCGCACCTGGTGCGCGGCTACGGCACCGGCGAACGCCCGCAGCCGTACGCGGTGCTGGAGACCCTCACCGGCGAGACCCTCGCCCACCTGCTGGACACCCGACCGCGCCGTCCGGCCGCCGCCGACCTGGCCCTGCTCGGGCTCCACATCTGCTCGGCGACCCGCTACCTGCACGGGCAGGGCCTGCTGCACCTCGACCTCAAGCCCTCCAACATCGTGATCGACTGCCGCCGCGCCAAGGTGCTCGACCTCAGCATCGCCCGCCCCCCGGGCCCGGGCACCCCCGGCATCGGCACGGACGGCTACCTCGCCCCCGAACAGGTCACCGGCGGCCCGCTCACGGCGGCCACCGACGTCTGGGGCATCGGCATCACCCTCTACGAGGCCGCGACCGGCGAACTCCCCTTCGACGAAGGGCCGTCGGGCCCCGCACCCCCGGTGTCCGCACGCCGCCGCCTGCCCCGCCCCTTCGCCGAGGCGATCGACGCCTGTCTGCGCCTCGACCCGGCCGCCCGGCCCGGCCTTCCCCGATTGGCGGCGCTGCTGGACGGTGTGCTCCCGTTCGGCCGCCGCGCGGTCCTGCCGGGGTCCGAGGATCCCGCTCACCCGGGAAGCGGCTCCACCGGGTGGTGACGGTCGTCGGTGATCGTCCGGGTGCCGCCGTGTGGTCACCGCCCGGCCCGCAGCTGCCGGAGGGTCCAGCCCGGGCCGATTGTGCCGCTGTGGGTGGTGAAGAGTTCGGCGGCTCGGCGGTAGGAGAGGCGGGCGCGGCCGGTGTAGGGGCAGCGGTCGGGGGCGGCGGTGCCGGTGGGGGCGCGGCGGTCGGTGAGGAAGAGCGGGCCTTCGGTGCGGCCGGCGATGAGGAGGGGGAGGAGCCGGGCGGTGCCGGTCCGCCAGTGGAGGGGGGTGTGCCCGGGTCGGGTGCGGCGGCGGGGGAGGTCGAGGTGGTCGGTGTCCAGGGCCAGGACGGTCTCGATCGCGGCGCCGGACTCGTGCAGCAGGTGCCAGAGCGTCTGCTCGCGTAGCGGTGCGCGGAGGGCGAACAGCGCGTGCAGTTGGTCGGGGGTCAACGGGCCTGCCGCCGCGGCGGGTCGGGGTGTCGGGCGGGGGTGCAGGTCGGCGGTCGGGTCGTCGTCGATCCAGCCGCGGGCCCGCCACCAGGCCGCCGCGGCGCGCAGGGTGGAGAGTTCCCGGTTGAGGGTGCGCGGGTCGGTGTCGGCGGCGCGGTGGGCGACGGCGGCGCGGAGCCGGCCGACGGCGTCGGGGTGGTCGAGCAGGGCGAGCGGCAGGACGGGCGGTCGGGCGCGCCGCCGTGCGGGGCCGGTGGGGGCGGGCCGGTCGGCGAGCGCCCAGGCCCAGGTGTGCAGCGCGATCCGGTAGATCCGCCGGGAGCCCTCGGCGAGCCCGGAGGCGGCGAGGTAGCGCTCGACGGCGACGGCGTACTCGACCGGGGGGAGTCCTGTCGCGTTCTCTGTCACATTCGCCTTCTTCCGCAGTAAATCAATCGCCCGGAGTTCCCGTGGAAATATCCGCATTGCGCAGTAAACAGCAGGTGGAGGGCCATGGGAACCCCTGTTTACTGCGGTCGCCGGGCCAATTCGGAACATTGATGCCGGTGGACTCAGGTTTTTCCTCGGAAACCCTTGAATTCGACCTCCCCGGAACCCCAGACTTTCTGCTCATGGCAGTGGACATCGAACGGATCCCGGCCCGCCGACGGCGCCCGGGAGACCGGCTCGCCGTGCTGGGCGAGCGTGACTTCCGGTGGTTCTTCCTCGGGTACACGACCTCCCTCGTCGGCTCGTCGATGGCGCCGGTGGCGGTGGCCTTCGCGGTGCTCGACGGTGGTGGCGGCGGCACCGACCTGGGGTGGGTGATGGCGGCCCGGATCCTCCCCGTGGTGCTGGTGCTGCTGGCCGGCGGGGTGATCGCCGACCGGCTGGGCAGCCGGGGGGTGATGCTGGGGTCGGACGTCCTGCGCGGCCTGGTGCAGGCGCTGTTCGCCGGGCTGCTGGCGGCCGGGCACGCGCCGGTCTGGGCGATGGTGGGGCTGGTGGCGGTGTGGGGGCTCGGCGAGGGGCTGTTCATGCCGGCCTTCGGTGCGATCGTGCCCCGGCTGGTGCGCCGCGAGGAGTCGATCGCGGACGCCAACACCCTGCTGGGGCTGTCCCGTTCGGTGTCGACGGTGGTCGGCCCGGCCGTGGCGGGCCTGGTGACCGCGACGCAGGGCCCGGCCGTGGTGCTGCTGGTCGACGCGGTGACGTACGGGGCCGGCGCCCTCGCGCTGGCCGGGCTGCGGCTGCCCGGGCGGGTGGTGGCCGACGGCGGCGAGTCGGTGCTCCGGGAGCTGCGGGCCGGTTGGTCGGAGTTCGCGGCCCGGCCGTGGCTGTGGATCACCACCGCGCAGATGGGCCTGTTCAACCTGCTGGTCTGGGCGCCGTTCCTGGTGCTCGGTCCGCTCACCGCGCAACGGGGTCTCGGCGGCGCCGGCGGCTGGGGCCTGGTGATGGGCGTGTACGGGGTCGGCGCGGTCCTGGGCGGACTGCTGATGCTCGGCCGCGTGCCCGCCCGTCCGCTCGCGGTGGCGTCCGTGGCCGCGCTGGGCTGGGCGCTGCCTTCCGGGGCGCTCGCGGCGGGGGCGTCGCTGCCCTGGGTGGCCGCCGGCGCGCTGGTGGCGGGGTTCGGCTCGGCGGTCTGCGGGACGCTCTACAGCTCGACGACGCAGAGGTGGGTGCCGGTGGAACTGCTCGGCCGGCTGACCTCGTTCGGCGTGCTCGGCTCCTTCGCCCTCGGCCCGCTCGGCCTGGCGGTGGCCGGCCCGCTGGCCGGCCGGTTCGGCACGGACACCGTGCTGCTGCTCGGGGCGGTCTGGCAACTGGCTTCCGGAGCCGTAGTGTTGGGCATACCGGCCGTACGGAACCGCCGCTGGGACGATGACCCGGAGGACTGACCGACCCCTCGGACGGCTCCGGGGCGCACCCCCGGCCCCCGGTGCGGCCCACCGCGCACCGCGCCCGGCCGGCCCCGGAGCGCAACCGGCTGCCCCACCCGCGCACGTACGCCTCCGCGGCGGGCGGGGCGGCCGACCCGGTCGTACGGTGGAGGGAGTGGGGGTGACGGAGGAGGTCGTCCAATGCCCGGTTCGCTCACCATCAGCCACCACGAATCCGCCGTATCCCTGGACCACACGGACGCCGAGCGGCTC
This sequence comes from Kitasatospora sp. NPDC059599, assembly GCF_042735125.1. Classification (NCBI taxonomy): domain Bacteria; kingdom Bacillati; phylum Actinomycetota; class Actinomycetes; order Kitasatosporales; family Streptomycetaceae; genus Kitasatospora; species Kitasatospora sp. NPDC059599. The sequence continues at coordinate 43,795 of NZ_JBHWCL010000047.1, forward strand.
GCCACCGTGCTCGCCGAAGTGGCCTACCTGCTGGAGATCCCGGGCCCGAACCGGATCAACGACGCGCAGCTCGCGCTCCTCTGCGAGGGCCGGAGGCCGGACCGCGCCGAACTGGCGCACTGGGCCCAGGCGCTCGCCACCCAGCTGAAGGGGCAGCTCTGACCGAAGCCGAAGCCGATGCCGCCGGGCCCGGGGCCGAAGCCGTCCGAACCGTGGTCGGCGCCGCCCGGACCGGGGCCGATCGTGCCCGGGCCGGGCCTGTCGGTGCCCGGATCCGGGCCGGCCGCGTCCGGGCCGGTTCGGACCACGGCCGGCTCCGCGGCGGCCCGCCGTACGATGGCGCGCGGGGCGGGGACGCCCCCCGGGTGCCGGGGTGGCCGGCGGCCGGTCCGGCGGAGGGTGGGGGCCCGAACGTGCCGCAGTCCTGGTCGATGTCCTGGCTGACCGTGCCGACGCCGCTGCCCAGCGGCCCGATGCACATCGCGGTGACCCCGCTCGGCGTGGCGGCGGCCGGTTACGGCGGGCGTGACGGCGAGGAGCCGCCGTGCACCGACGAGGCGAAGATCACCGCCGTCACCGAGCGGATCGGCGCCTACCTGGCGGGCCGCAGTCACGACTTGGGCCTGCCGATCGACTGGAGCCTGAGTTCCGGGCCGCACCGCACCGTGCTGCAGACGCTCTGGCGCGAGGTGCCGTACGGCCGGACCGTCACGTACGGCGAACTGGCCGCCCGCAGCGGGGTGTTCGGGGACGTCGCGGAGCCCGGCCTGGCCGCCCGGACGGTCGGGCAGATGATGGCCGCCAACCCCGTCGCCCTGCTGGTGCCCTGCCACCGGGTGGTGGCGGCGGACGGGGTCGGCGGCTTCGGCGGCGGCCGGGTCGGGATCGACGTGAAGCGCTGGCTGCTCACCCTGGAAGGGGTGTTGGAGCCGACGCTCGACTGGGACGGGCCCCTGTAGCCCACCGCCGGTGCGGCCGGGGTGGCCCGGTCGTCCGGTCGTCCGGTCGTCCGGTCCGGACGGTGGGCGGTTCTGTCAAGGGGCGGCGCGGCCGACGGGGTCGATGGGGGAAGATGGGTGCGGGAAGTCGATAAGTTCGAATAAATAGTCGAATGAATATCGATCAGGTGATCTACTCGTACTATTTGTTCGGTTATTCCAAATCACTCGTACGAGTGATTGCGGGCTGCCCGCGAATGGGCCCACCATGAAGCTGCAACACGAATGTGCAAGGCGACACTTCATCGGGTATCGGGTATGCGAAGGGCTCCCCTCATGTCGACCGAAACCAATGCCGGTATTCCTGCGCCCGGCGCGCAGACGGAGATCCGGCAGCAGCAGAGTCTGAGCACGGCGGGCGCGCGGAACCTCGCCACCACCACCAAGTCCGCGCCCCAGATGCAGGGCATCAGCCCGCGCTGGCTGCTCAGGAAGCTGCCGTGGGTGCAGGTGTCCGGCGGCACGTACCGGGTCAACCGCCGTCTGCGCTACTCCGTCGGTCGCGGCCGGGTGAGCTTCGTCAAGACCGGCGCCGAGGTGCGGATCGTCCCGCCGACGCTCGCCGAGGTGCCGGTGCTGCGCGGTTTCCAGGACGAGGCCGTCCTGGAGGAACTGGCCTCGCGCTTCGTGCAGCGGGAGTTCGGCCCCGGGGACGTCTTGGTCGAGGCCGGCACGCCGATCAGCGAGGTCTTCCTGATCGCGCACGGCAAGCTGGAGCGGATGGGCACCGGCAAGTACGGCGAGGAGACGGTCGTCGGCACCCTCGCCGACGGCGACCACCTCGGCGACGAGGCGCTCCAGCAGGAGGACGGCGCCTGGCCGTACACGGTCCGCGCCACGACCTCCGGCACCGTGATGGCGCTGTCCTGGCCGTCCTTCCAGGAACTGCACGACCGCTCCGAGGCGCTGCAGCTGCAGGTCATCGAGTACCTGAACGGCTTCCAGCAGGCGCAGAACAAGCACGGCGAGGCCGCGATCGACCTCTCCTCCGGTCACGAGGGCGAGTACGAGCTGCCCGGCGCCTTCGTGGACTACGAGTTGAAGCCGCGCGAGTACGAGCTGAGCGTCGCGCAGACCATCCTCAAGGTCCACTCCCGCGTCGCCGACCTCTACAACCAGCCGATGAACCAGACCGAGCACCAGCTGCGGCTGACCATCGAGGCCCTGCGCGAGCGCCAGGAGCACGAGCTGGTCAACAACCCCGAGTTCGGCCTGCTGGAGAACGCCGCGTACGACCAGCGGATCCAGACCCACTCCGGCCCGCCCACCCCGGACGACATGGACGAGCTGCTCAGCCGCCGCCGCAGCACCAAGATGTTCCTGGCCCACCCCAAGGCCATCGCCGCATTCGGCCGGGAGCTCAACAAGCGTGGCATCAACCCGGGCACGGTCGAGGTCGAGGGCCGGCACATCCTGTCCTGGCGCGGGGTACCGGTCTTCCCGTGCAACAAGATCCCGATCGTCGGGCAGACCAGCTCGATCATCGCGATGCGGGTCGGCGAGGACAATCAGGGTGTCATCGGGCTGCACCAGACCGGAATTCCGGACGAGTACCAGCCGAGCCTTTCGGTGCGGTTCATGGGAATCGACGAAAAGGCCATCATTTCCTACCTGGTGAGCGCCTACTACTCCGCCGCGATCCTGGTCCCGGACGCGGTCGGCGTCCTGGAGAACGTGGACATCGCCCAGCGCTGACACCGCGGCAGGGCCGCTCGGAGATCCGCGCCGTCCGGCCGGAGGTGCACCGCACCCCGGCCGGCGGTGCGTGCCGGCCCGAGCCGGTGACGTGCCCCGCCCGTCCCGGCCGTGCCCCGTGCGAGCGGTCCCGACCCGGCGCCCGCCGACCCCGCGCCGGGACACCGCCCGACACCCACAGCGCGACCCCGGCCCCGCCCGTGCCGGGCCATCCACACGACAGGCGCCAAGAAGGGGGAGACACCCATGACGAGTCCCACGCTGGAACGGGACCACCGCGAGGGGAACGAGGCGGCCGACATCCTCGCCCGGGCCCGCGCGCTGGTCGACCCGGTCATGCGGGCCGCCGTCGATTCGCTGCCCGGCACGATGCGCAAGGTCGCCGGCTACCACTTCGGCTGGTGGGAGGCGGACGGTACGCCCGCCGCGGCCTCCTCCGGCAAGGCGATCCGGCCCGCCATGGTCCTCGCCGCCACCCAGGCCCTGGGCGGTACGCCCGCCGAGGCAGCCGCCGCGGCCGCGGCGGTGGAGCTGGTGCACAACTTCACCCTGCTCCACGACGACGTCATCGACCGGGACGACACCCGGCGCCACCGGCCCACTGCCTGGCGGGTGTTCGGCACCACCGAGGCCATCCTGGCCGGGGACGCCATGCACTCCCTCGCCCTGCGCCTGCTCGCCGAGGACACCCACCCGGCCGCCCACGGTTCGATCCGCCGGCTCGCCGACTGCGTGGTCGAGCTCTGCGAGGGCCAGCAGATCGACTGCGCCTTCGAGCAGCGCAACGACGTCTCGCTGCCCGAGTGCCTGGCGATGGCGGAGGCCAAGACCGGTGCCCTGCTCGGCGCCGCCTGCGCGATGGGCGCCCTGTACGGGGGCGCGTCCGAGGAGACGGCGCAGGCCATGGACTGCTTCGGCCGGGAGATCGGCCTGGCGTTCCAGCTGATCGACGACCTGATCGGCATCTGGGGGGACCCGGCAGTGACCGGCAAGCCCGTCGGCGCGGACCTGGTGGCCCGGAAGAAGTCGCTGCCGGTGGTCGCGGCGCTGGGCTCCGGCACCGTCGAGGGCAAGCGGCTGGCCGAGCTGTACGCGATCGAACGCCAGCTGAGCCCCGAGGAGTTGGCGCAGTGCGCGGCGGCGGTCGAGGGTGCCGGTGGGCGCGGCTGGGCGCAGGGGCAGTCCTGCGAGCGGATGGCGGCGGCGATGGCGCAGCTGGCCACCGCCGTACCCGAGCCGTCCGCGGCCGACGAACTGCTGGCGCTCGCCGAACTGGTCACCCGCCGGACGCACTGAGCCCGGACGCCCCCAAGCCCGGACACGCCCGACGCACCAGCCCGGACACGCCCGACGCACCGGACACGTCGGTCGCGGCGGGCTCGGGCGCCCGGGGCCGGCCACCCGAGGAACGCCGTCAAGGAGTGGGAAGTCGGACCGGCCGACTTCCCACTCCGCCGTCATGCTCGCCCCGGTAGCCGGTTCACGGCGAGCCGGTTCATCCGAATCGGCACACACACCCGGCGCCCGCTCACCCGGGCCGGCACACCCGGCGCCCGCTCACCCGAGCCCCGTACCGGCTCACCCGAAGGCGGCCAACAGCCGCCGTTCCTTGGCGGGTTCGATGCCCTGCCGCACCGCCGCGCCCACCCGCCCCTTACGCCCGTCGGCGTCGGTGTCCTCGGCCGGCCGGCGCGTCCGCAGCCACTGCCAGGTGTCCCGCGCGGTCTCGGCGAACGGCCGGCAACGCAGCCCGGCCGCCTGCGCCCGGCCGGTGTCGGCGAGCCAGGCACCCGCCAGCTCCGGCAGATCCGGTGCCCAGAGCGGGAGTTCGCTCCACGGCTCGACCCGGTCCGGCCCCGCGGCGAGCAGCGGTCCGTCCGGGACCCAGACCAACTCGGTGTCCGCAGCGCCCGCGACCGCCCGGCAGGTCTCCAGCCACTCGCCGAAGCGCAGCCGTCCGGGCGGCGCCGTGGTGAGGAAGCGCCCGCTGGTCCGGGCCGTCAGCAGGTCCAGCCCGAAGGCGGCGAAGTCGCGGACGTCGATCACCTGCATGGTCCGCTGCGGATCGCCCGGGGCGAGCACCCGCCCGCCGCGCGCCATCCGCTCCAGCCACCAGGGCAGCCGGCCGCCGATCTCGTGCGGCCCGATGAGCAGTCCGCTGTTGAGGACCAGCGACCGCTCGGCGCCGAACCCCGCCAGCACCGCGCGCTCGCAGCCGGCCTTGAGGGCGGGGCTGAACGGCTGGTCGGGCGGGGTGTCGGCGGGGCATTCGTGCCGCGGGGAGTCCTCGCCGATCACTCGGGCGGGCCAGTCGGCGAAGGCGTGCACGGAGGAGACGAGGGTGTAGTGCCCGGCCCGCTCGCGCAGCAGCCGCGCGGTGCGGGCGGCTTGGGCGGGCTGTTGGGCGGAGGTGTCGACGACGGCGTCCCAGTCGCGGCCGTCCAGCAGCCCGGCGAGGTCCTCGGCACTGTCGCGGTCGCCGCGGACGGCCTCGACGCCGGGCAGGTCGGCGGCGCTGCGGCCGCGGTTGAAGGTGGTCACGTGGTGGCCCCGGGCGAGGGCCTCGGCGGCGTAGGCCCGTCCGAGGAAGGACGAGCCTCCGAGCAGGAGGATCTTCATACCGGCCACCCTCTCCTGGCCGCTCCGTCCGTACGCCCGGATTCGCGCTCAGCAGATCCCGCGCGGCCCCCGGTCCGGCGTTACGGCTCCGACGTACCGGCTCCGACGTGCCGGCCTCTCCGGGCGGACTTAGCATCCGATCCATGCAGGTCTGTAGAGGTCTGTACGGATGTGTACCGATCGTGGAGCGGCGGCGCACCGGCCCCCGCCTCCCGACCGGCCCCTGCGTCCCGACCGACCCGCGCGTCCCGACCGACTCCTCGTCCTGACCGACCGTACGAAGGACCCCCGATGAACCAGCCCGAGCTGGAGGCACTGGCCGCCGACGCGTACGTCTACGGCTACCCGCTGGTCGCCGGTCTCACCATGGCCGAGCGCTTCACCAGGGGCGGCCTGGGCACCCTGCTGGCGGCGCCGCTCAACAGGTTCAGCCACGCCACCCGGTTGGCCGGCCCGGCCGACGACTTCGTCTCGGTCAACAACGACACGGTCTACTCGATCGCCCAGCTCGACCTCTCCGAGGGCCCGCAGGTGCTGCAGGTCCCGGACACCGCGGGTTCCTACTACGTGCTGCAGGTCATCGACGCCTGGACGGACAACGTCGCCTACCTGGGCCGCCGCGCCACCGGTACGGGCGCGCAGACCTGGCTGATCGTCCCGCCGGGCTGGCACGGCACGGCGGCGGACCCGGAGCGGGTGATCGAGCTGCCGACCACCGTCGGCACCGTGGTCGGCCGCTTCGCCTGCACCGGCCCGGACGACCTGCCCCGGGTCCGGGACCTGCAGTCCCGCCTCGGCCTGGACCCGCTGGAGCCCGGCGGCCTGATCGCGGGGCTGCCCGAGCCCGACCCGGACGTCCCCGAACGGCTGGCCTTCTTCGAGCGCCTGCGGGTGTGGATGCAGGCCTTCCCCCCGGCCACCGCCGACATCGAGTACCAGCGCCGCTTCGCCCCGCTCGGCCTGCTGGACGACGGCGCGTCGCCGTACCGCGCGGCCGTCCCCGAGTGGACGCTCGCCCTGGCCAAGGGTCTGGCGGCCGGGCGGGAACGGGTCGAGGACGCCACCCGTCCGCCCGAAGACCACCCGCTCGGCGAATGGCGCTCCGCGCTCCACCTCTTCGACTACAACACCGACCACCTCGGCCCCGGCACCCTGGACGACCCCGAGTGGCGCATCCCCGACCGCCGCGCCGCCTACCTCAGCCGGGCCGCCGCCGCCCGGGCCGGCCTCTGGGGCAACCACGCCTACGAGGCCTCGTACGCGATGACCTACGACGACGCGGACGGCCGGCCCCTCACCGGTGCCAACAGCTACACCCTGCGCTTCGACCAGCTGCCCCCGGCCGAGGCCTTCTGGTCCGTCACGATGTACTCGGTCCCGGACTACTACCTGGTGGAGAACCCGATCGACCGCTACTCGATCGGTGACCGCACCCCCGGTCTGGTCTACGGCGACGACGGCTCCCTCACGGTGACCCTCCAGCACGACCACCCCGAGGACCCGGCCGCCGCCGCCAACTGGCTCCCCACCCCGCCCGGCGAGTTCCGCCCGATCATCCGCCTCTACCAGCCGAAGCCCCGGGTCCTGGACGGGACCTACCAGGTCCCCCCGATCCACCGGACCTGACGCCCGCCCGGGTTTCCACCGGCCCCGGAGGAGGAGGGCGTCGGCCCGCCTCCTGCCTCCCGCCTCCCGCCTCCCGTCGGCCGCCGGGAACCGGGAACCGGCCGAGGTCGGAGCGTCCCCGGGCACCCCGAGCTCCCGGGCACCGTCCCGGAGCGGGTTCGCCGCCTATCGCGCGGTCGGCGACGCCGAGGGCGCCCCCGTCCCCGTCGGACGCGGCGGGGCGCTGCTCGTCGGGGCCGCCGTGGGCGTGCCCGGGCGGGAGGGTGTGCCGGACGGCGGCGCCGAGGACGGCGCGCCCGTCGGCGAGCCCGACGGCGAGGGCGAACCCGAGGGCGAACCCGAGGGTGAGGGCGCGCCGGTGGCGGTCGGCGAAGGGCCGGCCGTCGGCGGCGCGGAGTCCGTCGGGGACGGGTCGGCCGGTGCCGAGGTCGAGCCGCCGCGGTTGTGCGGGCCGCCCTCCAGGGTGACCACCGCCTGGGAGGGCGGGAGCGCGATCCGGGCGGTCCAGTGCGTGGTCGGCGCGAGGTCCTCGTCCACGGTGACGGTCACGGTGATCCGCTGGCCGGGGGCGAGGGTGCCGGAGTCGCGGCTGAGCCGGAGCCAGCCGGCGTCCGTCACCGCGCGCCAGTGGATCTCGGTGGTGCCGGAGTCGGTGAGGGTGAGGATCGTCCGGCTGCCGTACTCGGCGGCCTCGACGGTGAGCAGTCCGGCGGGGGCCGGTTCGGGCGCGCCCGGTGCGGAGACGGGTTCGACCACGGGGACGGGGGCGGCGACCAGGGTCGGGCTGCCGAGCGGGGTGGCGCCGTGTGCCGGGACGGGGACCACCGCACCTTGGAAGGTCAGCCGCGGAAAACCCGGAAGCAACGTTTCTGCACCGCCCGTCCCGCCGACACCACCCGTCCCCGCCAGCTCCAGGCCGGGCACCCCGGGGACCCCCTGGCCGGTCGGGCCCCCGGCCCCCGGTGGCCGCTGCCCGGTCTCCCGAGCGGCCTCGTCCACCCGCACCGCCGACATCGAGGCCGCCGACCCCGCCCCGCCGCCGCCCCGGTGTCCGGCCCAGAGTGCGATCACCGGCGCCGCCAGGACGGCCGCGAGCACCCCGGTGGTCACCACCCGCCGACGGACCGCCAGCCCGCGCCCCGCGTCCGGTGCCCGGTGCCGGGGGAAGCCGCCCTGGTCGAACCGCAGCCCCGGGTCGGCCGCCATGCCGGGGCGGACGCCCGCGAGGCCGACGACACCCGTGCCACCGGCCGCGCCCACGGCACCCGAGGCGCCCACGGCACCGACGCCGCCCGCCGGAGCCCCCAGCAGCGGCAGCCCGGACAGCCCCGCCCCCCCTTCGGCCGCCTCGCCGGCGACCCGCTCCGCCGTTCCCCGGCAGGTCGGGCAGTCGACCACGTGCTGCACCAGCTCCCGCCGCAGTGCCGGGCCGAGCACCCAGTCCCGCCAGGACTCCGCCCCGGCCCCGCCGAGCCGGTCCAGCTCCGGGCAGCTGCCCACGCCGAGCACCAGCAGCGCCGCCCTGGTCCGGGCCACCTCGGTCTCGGCGCCGACCAGCAGCTCGCGGGTCCGTTCGAACGGCAGGCCCAGCACCGCCGCCACTTCCAGCGGGGTCAGCCGGTGCCGGACGGACAGCTCCAGCGCCTCGCGCTGCTCGGGGTCGGTGCCGGCCGCCTCGGGCCAGGCGAGCGAGGCCAGCTCGCGCCGCCGACGGGCCGCCTCGGCCTCGCTCGGCTCCGTCCCGGCCGCCCGCCCGGCCCCGGTCCCGGTCCCGGTCCCGCTCCCACCGCCGGGTCCGGTCGCAGCCGTGCCCCCGTCCGCGAGTCGCCGCAGGCAGCAGTACCGGGCCAGCGAGAACAGCCAGGCCCGCACCAGGCCGGCCTCGGCCAGCCGGGCGCCGTGCCGCTGCGCCAGGTCGCGGACCTCGCGCAGGGCGTCGGCGGCGGCGTCGTGTTCGCACAGCACCGAGAGGCAGTAGGTGAACAGGCCGTCCACCTGCCGGTCGTACGCCGCGAGCACGGCGGCGGCCTGCGGCCCGGCCGGCCCAACAGTTCGCGTTGTCACCCGTCCGACGGTAGAGACCCGGGACGGCTCTTCCCCGCCATTCGCCGCGTATGTACTTCTTTCGGGTAACAACATCGCCCATCTGTGTGGACGCGCGGCGAGCCCGGTGGCGGACCGCCGCTGTCGTACCCAGGCGCTACCGTGGGCCGCATGCCTCCGCGTTCCAAGACCACCGCCAAGCCGCGCCCGGCGTACCGCTGCACCGAGTGCGGCAACCAGCTGCCCAAGTGGGTCGGGCGCTGCCCGGAGTGCAACGCCTGGGGGACGGTCGAGGAGTACGGCGCCGTGCCGATCCGGACCACGGCGGCCGGCCCGGTCAGCGCGCCCGCCCGCCCGATCGCCCAGGTGGACGGCCAGGTCGCGACGGCCCGATCGACGGGCGTCCCGGAGCTGGACCGGGTGCTCGGCGGCGGGCTGGTCCCCGGCGCGGTGGTCCTGCTGGCCGGCGAGCCCGGCGTCGGCAAGTCCACCCTGCTGCTGGACGTCGCCGCCAAGGCGGCCACCGACCGGCACCGCACGCTCTACGTCACCGGCGAGGAGTCGGCCGGCCAGGTCCGGCTGCGCGCGGACCGCATCAACGCCCTCTCCGAGCACCTCTACCTCGCCGCCGAGTCCGACCTGGGCGCGGTGCTGGGGCACATCGAGGCGGTCAACCCCGGCCTGCTGATCCTGGACTCGGTGCAGACCATCGCCTCCGCCGAGCTGGACGGCGCCCCCGGCGGCCCGGCCCAGGTCCGCGAGGTGGCGGCCGCGCTGATCCGGGCGTCCAAGGAGCGCGGCATGGCCACGCTGCTGGTCGGCCACGTCACCAAGGACGGCCAGATCGCCGGCCCCCGCCTGCTGGAGCACCTGGTGGACGTGGTGCTCAGCTTCGAGGGCGACCGGCACGCCCGGCTGCGCCTCATCCGCGGGGTCAAGAACCGCTACGGCGCCACCGACGAGGTGGGCTGCTTCGAGCTGCACGACGAGGGGATCGTCGGCCTGGCCGACCCGTCCGGCCTCTTCCTGACCAGGCGTGACAAGCCCGTCCCCGGCACCTGCCTCACCGTCACGCTGGAGGGCAAGCGCCCGCTGGTCGCCGAGGTGCAGGCGCTGATGGTGGATTCGCAGATCCCCTCGCCGCGCCGCACCACCTCGGGCCTGGAGTCGCCCCGGATCGCGATGATCCTGGCCGTGGTCGAGCGGCACGGCGGCGTGAAGCTCGGCAAGCAGGACATCTACACCGCGACGGTGGGCGGGGTGAAGCTGAGCGAGCCGTCCGCCGACCTCGCGGTCGCGCTCGCCGTGGCCAGCTCCTCCACCGACACCCCGCTGCCCAGCAACCTGGTGGCGATCGGCGAGGTCGGCCTGGCGGGCGAGGTGCGCCGGGTGACGGGTGTGCAGCGGCGGCTCGCCGAGGCGCACCGGCTGGGCTTCACCCACGCCCTGGTCCCGCCGGACCCGGGCAAGGTGCCGCCGGGCATGAAGGTGGTCGAGGTGGCCGACATCGGCGAGGCGCTGCGGGCCATCCCGGGTCGGCGCCGGGCGGCCGCCAAGCCGCGCGGCGAGGCCCGTGCTGAGGCACCGTCGGCGCCGCCGGCCCCGCGCTCCGCCCGGGTCGCGGTCGGTCCGGAGGAGCTGATGGACGGCTGGGAGCCGCTCGACTCCGACGAACTGCGCTGACCCAAGCCCTGCCGCAGCCGCACGCAGTTAGACTTTCCCCAGTCTCATTGGCCAGAAGGCAGTACCGAGCGGTACTGAGCGACAGAGCAACAGACCGCGGACCGGCGCACGGCGCGAGGCGCGCGGCACGGGGTCGACCGGAGGAGTCACGTGGCAGCCAGCGACCGGGGGGCGGACAAGGCCTCCCGTGAGGAGGCCCTGCTGCGGGCCTCCCTCACCGCCATCGCGCCCGGCACGGCGTTGCGTGACGGCCTGGAGCGGGTCCTGCGGGCCAACACCGGTGGCCTGATCGTGCTGGGCTTCGACAAGACGGTCGAGCCCATCTGCACCGGCGGCTTCGTCCTGGACGTCGAGTTCACCGCGACCCGGCTGCGCGAGCTGTGCAAGCTCGACGGCGCGGTGGTGCTCGACAAGGACATCACCAAGATCGTCCGGGCCGGCGTGCACCTGATGCCGGATTCGACCATCCCGACCGACGAGACCGGCACCCGCCACCGCACCGCCGAGCGGGTCAACCGGCAGACCGGCTTCCCGGTGGTCGCGGTCTCGCACTCGATGCGGCTGATCGCGATGTACGTCAACGGCACCCGCCGGGTGCTGGAGGACTCCACCACGGTGCTGTCCCGCGCCAACCAGGCGCTGGCCACCCTGGAGCGCTACAAGCTGCGCCTGGACGAGGTGGCCGGCACGCTCTCCGCGCTGGAGATCGAGGACCTGGTCACGGTCCGGGACGTCACGGCCGTGGCCCAGCGCCTGGAGATGGTCCGGCTGATCGCCACCGAGATCGCCGGCTACGTGCTGGAACTCGGTATCGACGGTCGCCTGCTCTCGCTGCAGCTGGACGAGCTGATCGCGGGCGTGGAGCCGGAGCGCGAACTGGTCGCCCGGGACTACTTCCCGGAGCGGGCCGCCAAGAAGGGCCGGACGGTCAACGAGGTGCTGGCCGACCTGGAGGCGCTCACCCACGCCGAGCTGCTGGACCTGCAGACCGTCGCCAAGGCGCTCGGCTACTCGGGCTCGCCGGAGTCGCTGGACTCCGCCGTCTCGCCGCGCGGCTACCGCCTGCTGGCGAAGATCCCGCGGCTGCCCAACACCGTGATAGAGCGCCTGGTCGAGCACTTCGGCGGCCTGCAGAAGCTGCTCGCCGCGAGCATCGACGACCTGCAGACGGTCGAGGGCGTCGGCGAGACCCGGGCCCGCTCGGTCCGCGAGGGCCTGTCCCGCCTTGCCGAATCGTCCATCCTGGAGCGCTACGTCTGACCCGCCGCGCGGAACGGCTCACGGCTCACGGTCCCCGGGGAACGTTTCCCCGGGGGCCGTCCCGTGTTCCCGCCCTGCCGCGCCACCCGTGCGCCGAAGCGGAGCCGGAGCGGAGCCGGAGCGCGGGGCCCGGAACGCCGGAGCCCCCGGCCGCGCGGCCGGGGGCTCCGAGCGGAGTCGACCGGGCCTCAGTTGTCCAGTCGGATCGAGGCCCGCGCGGAGACCTTGTCCCCGGAGAGCCCGGTGAGCTCGGCGAGCACCACGTACGTGCCGTTCGCCGGCGGAGCCAGGTCGCTGGTCGCGCACTGCGGCTTGCTGCGGCTGCGGTCCCAGGTGAAGGTCTCGGTCTGGCTGCCGCTCGCCGCCAGCTGCACCCAGATGCTGCCCCGGTCGGTCGGGCAGTCGCCGGAGGACCAGACCCGGTCGCCGTTGCTGGCGCTGACGGTGATCGCGGAGGCGGCCCGGCCCAGGTCCACCCGGCAGTTGGCGCCGGAGGAGTTCTTGACCGTCAGGGCGAGCCGCGGCTTGTCCTTGGGCTGGTACGAGTTCTGGGTACCGGCCAGTTCCAGGGCGACCTGCGAGGAGGCGCAGACCGGAAGCGCCATGATCTCGGGGGTGTTGAACGCCGGGGTGCCGCCGCCGGTGCCGCCCGTGCCGCCGGAACCGCCCGCCGCACCGCCACCGGTGCCGCCGCCGCTCGAACCGCCCGCGGGGGCCGGGTTGGCGCCGCCGGTGCCGCCACCGCTGATGTTGACCTCGGTGCCGCCACCGCCGGCCACCGGGCCGCCGCCGGGGTTGCTTCCCGAGCCGCCACCGGGGCGCGCCGCGGGGCCGCTCGGCGAGGCGCCGGGCGTGATGGCCTGGGCCGGGGTCTGACTCTGGGTCGGAACGGCCTGGGCGGCCTTGTTCGACGAGCCGCCGTCACCGCCCCCGCCCTGATCGTTCATCAGCCAGGCGATCAGGGCGACGACCGCCGCGACGGCGGCGAGCACGACGACGCGCCGACGCCAGTAGATCGAGGCCGGCAGCGGTCCCACGGGTTGACGCAGAGAGGGCACGACCAAACTCTACGAGACTGTGTGTGGCGTTTGACTCACCAACACCGCACAGTCGCCCCTTCCTTCACATGATCCGCCATTTGATCCGTTCGAGGGAGCCCCGGAGGGCTGATTTCCGGGAAAACCTCCGGGGCATCCGGACCCGTCTCCTCCACTTCGGTCGGCTCGGCGGGCGTGGGAGGATCGAAGGGCCATGACTGTTGACCTCACCACCGCCGCCACAGCCACCGCCACCGCCGTCGACGGCGTCCGACTGCCGATGCCCCTGCCGCTGTTCCACTCCACCGTCCTGGACTGGTACGAGGCGACCAAGCGCGACCTGCCCTGGCGGACCCCCGACGCGACGCCCTGGGCGGTCATGGTGAGCGAGTTCATGCTCCAGCAGACCCCAGTCAAGCGCGTGCTGCCCGCCTGGGAGGCCTGGCTGACCCGCTGGCCGACCCCGGCCGCCCTCGCCGCCGACGCGCCCGGCGAGGCGGTCCGGATGTGGGGCCGGCTGGGCTACCCGCGCCGCGCGCTGCGGTTGCACGCGGCCGCCGTGGCGATCACCGAGGAGCACGGCGGCGAGGTCCCGGACGACCACGCCACGCTGCTCTCGCTGCCCGGGGTGGGGGAGTACACCGCCGCCGCGGTCGCCTCCTTCGCCTTCCGCCAGCGGCACGTGGTGCTGGACACCAACGTCCGCCGGGTCTTCGCCCGTGCGGTGACCGGCGTCGAGTACCCGGCCCAGGCCACCACCGCGGCCGAGCGCCGCACCGCCACCGGGCTGCTGCCCGACGACGCCGAGACCGCCGCCACCTGGGCGGTCGGCGTGATGGAGCTGGGCGCGCTGGTCTGCACCGCGCGCGGCCCGGAGTGCGGGGAGTGCCCGCTGTTCGTCGGCTGCGCCTGGCAGCGGGCCGGCCGCCCGCCGTACGAGGGCCCGGCGCGACGCGGCCAGTCCTACGAGGGGACGGACCGCCAGGTGCGCGGCAAGCTGCTCGCGGTGCTGCGGGAGGCGCACGGCGAGGTCGAGCAGGCCCGGTTGGACGCGGTCTGGCCGGACGCGGTGCAGCGGGCCCGGGCGCTGGACGGCCTGGTCGCGGACGGCCTGGTCGAGCCGGTCGAGCAGGGCGTCTACCGACTGCCGCAGTAGCCACCGACGGACCACACCGGACCGCGGGGCACCGCACCGGTCGGCACCGGACCGCGCCGACCGCGGGGCACCGCACCGGTCGGTACCGGACCGCACCGGACCGCGGGGCACCGCGACGGCCCCCT